>VERS01000365.1 GCA_018882545.1 Mycobacterium sp. | reverse complement strand
ACATGGAGACGTCCCGGTGGTGGCTGGAGGTCAGTGAGCCGGGCGCGGTGCTGCGCCCCGGTTCGCCGGCCCGCGCCATATCCCTGCATGTGCGGATCATGCACGTCAGCGTTCGGTCGCGGGTCAGACAGCACCCCGAGTGGGACGCCGACCGGATGGGCCTGCCGATCAGCCAGTCGGCGATGCTGCTGACCCTGCTGGGCGGCAGCGTCGCCCCGGCGCTGGGTCTGAGTGCCCTGGGTTTCCTGACCTCACCGCGGGAGATTCGGGCGGTACTGCACTTCAACCGGTATTGCGGGCATCTGGTCGGGGTGCGCTGCGATGGGTACTTTCCCGAGACCGTGCTGGACGCCTGGCGAATCCTGTTCATGGCCGACTCCGCCCGCAGCTATGACTCCGCGGCGGTCGGACGCGAACTGGTCGAATCCTTCGTGCCGGCCTTCACGCCCAAGCCCACACACCGCGGCATCGACCGGATGCGGGCGGCTTATCACTACCGGTTGCAGGCCGGTTATGCCGGTCTGTTCATGCTGCCGTGGAATCGCCGTCGCTACGAATTGCCCGCGGCGGGCCCCGGTATGGCCCTGCTGCTGGCGCGGGCGCCGCTGATCGCCGCGGTGGAGGTCGCCCGCCGTCTGGTTCCGGGCCTGGACCGATGGTGGCAGCGGTTCGGGCTGCGCGGGTGGCAGCGCTGGTACCGCTGGCAGTCCGGCGGCCGGGCCGCGGAGTTCCGGGCCGCCACTCCGTTGCGCCGATAGCCGGGCGGGGCCCGCGCCGCCGTAGTGTGATAACCGATGAGCGCACGCGCAGGGATCGTGGTCACCGGAACCGAGGTGCTGACCGGCCGGGTGGCCGACCGCAACGGACCCTGGGTGGCCGACCGGCTGCTGGAACTGGGTGTGGAGTTGGCGCACATCACCATCTGCGGGGACCGTCCGGGCGATATCGAAGCGCAGTTGCGGTTTCAGCGCGCCGAGGGTGTCGACCTCATCGTGACCACCGGCGGTCTGGGTCCGACCGCCGACGATATGACGGTGGCCACGGTGGCCCGGTTCTGCGGCCGCGAACTGGTCCTGGATGAGGCGATGGAATCCAAGATCGCCGGCATCGTCGCCCGGTGGATGGCGCGCTTCCCGGATATGGACCCCGAGGCGGTGCGCGCCGCCAATCGCAAGCAGGCGATGGTGCCCGCCGGGGCGGCGGTGCTCGACCCGGTCGGAACCGCGCCGGGGGTGGTGGTTCCGGGCAGCCCGACGGTGCTGGTGCTGCCCGGCCCGCCGCGGGAACTGCAGGGCATGTGGCCGGCGGCGATGGCCACCGTCGAGGTTCAGCAGGCGATCGCCGGCCGCACCGCCTACCGACAGGACACCGTCCGGATGTTCGGGGTCGCCGAATCCGGACTCGCCGACACGCTGCGGCACGCCGAGGGGCAACTGCCCGGCTTCGGCGGCCTGGAGATCACCACCTGCCTGCGCCGCGGCGAAGTGGAGATGGTCACCCGCTACGAACCCGAGGGTGCGCAGGCCTACCACGCGCTGCTGGACCTGATGCGGGAACGGCACGGCACGGCGATCTTCTCCGAGGACGGATCCACGGTCGACGACCAGGTGGCCGGGCTGCTGTCGGGCCGGCGGATCGCCACCGCGGAGTCCTGCACCGCCGGTCTGCTGGCCGCCCGGCTCACCGACCGCCCAGGTTCCTCGGACTACGTCGCCGGCGGGGTGGTGGCCTACGCCAACGAGGCCAAGGCCGGACTGCTCGGTGTGGATCCCGCGCTGATCGCCCTTCACGGCGCGGTTTCCGCCGAGGTCGCCGAGGCGATGGCCGCCGGTGCGCTGGAGCGGTTTGCCGCCGACACCGCGGTCGCCATTACCGGGGTCGCCGGGCCCGGCGGCGGAACCGAGGACAAACCGGTCGGGACGGTGTGGTTCTGCGTGCGGGTCGCCGAGGGCCCGACGGTCACCCGTTGCGTGCGCATCCCCGGCGACCGCTCCGACGTCCGGGAGCGCTCCACCACGGTGGCGATGCACCTGCTTCGGCGCGCCCTGCGCGGTGAGGATCAGGATGCGGCCAACGACTCCCGGTCGACCGGGAAGTCGAAATAGGTGTCCGGGTAGGGCTCACCGGTGTCGGCCGGCTTATAGGTGTAGTGCCACCACTCTTTGTCGTAGTTGACGAAACCCTGCCGCTCCAGGCCCTCGACCAGCAACTGGCGGTTCTTGGCCGCATCCCCGGTGATCCTCGGGTCGGCGGTGTGGGACAGGGTGTCGAAGCAGTCGAAACCGGTCCCCATGTCGACGGAGTTGTCCGGGAACCGGATCGCCTCCGGCGCAGCGCAATCCACCAACGGCTGCCCCGGAATGTAGGGCGGATCCGGAGGGGCCTGCAGCGGGACGATGGTGACGTCCAGGGTACTGCCCCTGCTGTGCCCGGACTGCTCGGCGATGTAGCCCTCGGCGAACAGAACCGACTTGTCCACGCGGGGATAGAATTCCGGCTTCATCCGTTGGTCGGCGAGGTTGCGGGCCCAGGCCACGAAGTCGTTGACCGCCCGCTGGGGCCGGAAGCAGTCGTAGACCTTCAGGGTGTAGCCGTCCTCGAGGAAGTCGCGCTGCGCCCGGGCCAGCGCCTCGGCGGCGGGCCGGGTCAGGATGCACATCGGGGCGAGGTATCCGTCGACCGGGTCGCCGGTGAAGTTGTGCGGGGTGAAGTAGCGGATCTCCTCGACGATCGTCGGGTCGACGTCGGCCAGTGCGACGAAGTCGGCGGGGGCGACGGGGGTCGGCGCGGCGTGCGCGCCGGGAGCCGGCACGCAGACGGCGGCGCAGACGGCGGCGCCGGCGACGCGCACGACGCCGCTGACGGTGGCGCGGGGCATCACTGGGCCAGCGGCGAGGGCGGCCCGGGTTTGGCGTGCGCGGCGTCGCGACGGCGGGCCGCCATTCCGGCCAGCGCCTCGAACACCACCCGGTGGGCGGCGTTGACGGTCAGTTCGGCGTGGTCGTAGGCCGGTGCCACCTCCACCACGTCGACCCCGGCGACGTCGTGTTCGTAGCACAGCTGGCGGACCATCCGCAGCAGGTCGGCGCTGGTGATTCCGCCGGGTTCGGGGGTACCGGTGCCGGGGGCGTGGGCCGGGTCGAGCACGTCGATGTCAACGGAGACGTAGAGCTTCTTGGCCTTGGCCAGCGCCTCGTTGACCGCCCGGCGCATGACCTCCTTGAATCCGCGGTCCCAGATCTCCTGCATGGTGTGCCAGGTCATGCCCTGCTCCAGCATCCACTCGAAGGTGTCCTGCGGCGGCCAGTAGCCGCGCAGTCCGACCTGGACGAAATGGGTACCGGGCACGGCGCCGGACTCGATGAGCCGCCGCATCGGGGTGCCGTGGCTGGCCAGGTTGCCGTCGATGATGTCGGCGGTGTCGGCGTGGGCGTCGAAGTGCACGATGCCGACATTGCCGTAGCCGTGCACATCGGCGACGGCGGTGGCGGACGGCCAGGTGATGGAGTGGTCTCCGCCGAGGATCACCGGCACGATGCCCCGAGAGGCGATGGCGTGCACGCGGTCCCGGATGTTGGCGTGCGACTGCTCGGTGGAACCGTGCGGACAGTGGGCGTCGCCGTAGTCGACGACCTCCAGCCAGTCGAAGATCTCCAGGCCCAGGTCCATGTGGTAGGTGCCGGGCTCGTAGGC
>VERS01000364.1 GCA_018882545.1 Mycobacterium sp. | reverse complement strand
GCACCCAGGCGTGCACCACCGCGCTCAGCGTCGAGCCGTGCGAGGTGCGGCGCAGGTAATACTCCACGGTCTTGGGGATCTGGTCGGGGGTGAACCGATATCCCATGCGCGCGAACAATTCCCGTAGCTCGTCGGCGGACAGCAGATAGAACAGCATCAGCACGTCGGCCTGTTTGGATGCCTTGTATCGGGTGACGCTGTCGTTCTCGGCCTCCAGGATCCGGTCGAGACGCTGAATGTTGCCGTACCGGGTGCGGTAGCCGTGCCAGTCCAGGTCGGCCAGGTCGGCGTAGCCCTCGAACTGGCTGATCACCTCAACGCCCGGCTGTGGCCCCTCCGGTCCGGCGGCGTGGAACGGTACGTACATCTGCCGGCTCACCTCGTCCCACTGATCGAGTTCACGGCCCCGGATTCCCAACGAGTCCATCAGGTCGAGGCGGTCCCGCAACGGCAGGGCGTCCAGCGCGTCGAGTGCCCGCACGATCGTCCAGACCGCCATCACGTTGGTGTAGGCGTTGTTGTCGACTCCGTCGTAGGGGGCGTCGGGGTATCCGGAATGGAATTCGTCGGGTCCGATCACGCCCCGAATCACATAGCGGCCCCGTCCGTCGTCGCGAGCGGGGTCGAATTCGGCGCGGCTGACCCAGAACCGGGCGATCTCGGCCAGCATCTCCGCGCCGTTCTCGGCGAGGTACCGGGTATCACCGGTGACCTGGTAGTACTGCCAGACGTTGTAGGCGACCGCGACCCCGATGTGATGCGCGCGCGCGCTGGCATCGGGGTTCCACCGGCCGGAGTTCGGATTCAGGTGCAGCCGCTGGCTCTCTTCCCGGCCGTCGCTGCCGGACTGCCACGGGAACATCGCACCGGCGTAGCCGGCGTCCCGGGCTGCCCGGCGCGCTTCCGGCAGCCGCCGGTACCGGTAGCGCAGCAGCGTACGGGTGGTGGCCGGGGACCGCAGGTTCAGCACCGGGAAGGCGAACAGCTCGTCCCAGAAGACATGGCCTCGGTAGGCCTCGCCGTGCAGGCCGCGAGCGGGCACCCCGGCGTCGAGGTCCTCGGCGCCGTTGGGCACGCTCTGCAGCAACTGCAGCAGGTGCAGCCGCACCACCCGCAGGGCGTCGGGGCTTCCTTCGAAGCTGATGTCGAAGCGTTCCCACAGATGGGCCCATTCCCGCAGATGACCGTCTCGGAGGTCCGAGTAGCGGCCCAGCCGGGAGAGCAGCCGGGCCGCGGCATTGCCCGGTTCGGAGATCGCATGGTCGCGTCCGGTGTAGATCGCCGCCATCTTCTCCACCGTCACCGAGTCGCCGGCCTCCAGAACCAGCACCAGGTCGTGGCCGGTGCGTCGCGGTTCGTCGACAAAGCGCGTCTCGGCGGCCAACGGGGCGTCGCCGCGCCAGGCGGTGGTCCGGGCTGCCACCGCGATCGGGATCCGCGACTGCACCGTCTCGCAGACCAGCATGGCTGAGTCCGGCGCCAGTTCCCGATTCACGGTCGCCACCAGGTGGTCATCGGAAAGCGCACGGTACCGCTGCACCCCCGAATTGCGCACGTCGCCGTCGATCATCGACAGGAACTCGACGGTGCCCGACCAGTCCTCGGCCCACAGCGTGGTCTGCAGCGCGCAGGCGTGCGGCAGGTGGATCGCGGCGATCCGCCGCTGAATCACCCTGGTGGTGCGCCCGGCGGGGTCGCGGAAGCGGAACTCCCGGGTCAACTCGGCCCGCCGCAGGTCCATATTCTGGCGGTAGGACAGCAACTCAGTGGAGTCGACGTCGAACCAGTCGCCGCCGTCGATGCGGAACTTCAGCGACAACCAGTTGGGCAGGTTCACCAGGCTCTCGTTCTCCACCGCCATCCCGGCGACCCGGTCGGTGAGCCGGTTGTAGAGCCCGGCGGCGTAGGTGCCGGGGTAGTGGAAGGCCCCGGCGTCGGCCTCCGGCGCGCACCCCCGAGTGGCGCGGTAGCCGTTGCCGACGGTGCACAACGCCTCCCGTAGGCGTTCCTGGTCGGGGAGGTAGCCACCGAAGGTGAACGACCAGGGCCCGCCCATGGTCTGCCGGTCGATATCGCACTGGCTCACGAGCCGCTCGATAAAGCGTCGCACGTGCCCGGGGCTGCCCAGGCAGAAGCGCGCACCGGTCGCCCGGTCGCCGTCCTCGCCGTGGCGCACCACGATCCCGACGCCGTCGTGCAGTACGGCGTCGAATCCGTCCTCGTCGGTCAGGTCGTCACCGACGAAGATCGGCAGCAGGGGCTCCTCGCCGGCGACCTGATCGGCGATCCACTCCAGCGTTCTTCCCTTGTTCCACTGCACTTTCGGCCGCAACTCCACCACCTTGCGGCCCGCGGTCACCTTCAGTCCGCTGCGGTTGCCGACGGTGTGCACCGCGGCTGTCACCGCGGCGATGTCGGTCGGTGCGGCGTTGCGGTAGTGCACCGCAACCGCGTAGCGCTTGTGTTCCACCACCACCCCGGGTACCGCGGCCAGTTGCGCGGTGAGCTCGGCCGCCGCTGCCTGCAGCAGCGGGATGGCCTGGGCGGCGTCCTCATTGTCGTGTTGGGTGCCGTCGGGGCCGAGGATCTCGAACCCGTGGCTGCCGGCGTACCACAGGCCCGGGATGCCCACCCGGTCGCGGATGTCCGCCAGACCGCGACCGGACAGCACCGCGACCGGATACAGCGCGGCCAGCGACCGCAGCGCGGCGTCGGCACCGGGCACCAGCGCCGCGGCGCCGGGCTGGTCGACGATCTCCGACAGGGTCCCGTCGAAGTCGAAGAAGATGGCAGGTCGGCGGGCGGCGATCACACCGGCCAGCTGTCCGAAGGAGTCCAATGCGTCGGGCAGGGCCGACATCCGGCGACCGATCGCCCGCACCCGCACCTCGGACAGATCCCCGACCACCACGTCCGCGCCGGCGCTGCGCAGCGTCTCGGCCGTCGCGCCGGTGCGGTCTACGCCGACCACCAGACCGAACCCGCCGGCCCGGGCCGCGCTGACCCCGGCCTCGGAGTCCTCGATCACCACGGTGCGGCCGGGCCGCACGCCCAGTCGGCGCGACGCCTCGGCCAGCATGGCCGGATCCGGCTTACCGGCCAATCCCAGCTCCGCAATGGTCAGCCCGTCCACCCGCACCTCGAAAAGACCGGACAGCCCGGCCGCGTCGAGCACCGCTGCGCAGTTGCGGCTGGCCGAGAAGACCCCGACCCGCACCCCGGCCTCGCGCAGCCGGCGCGCCAGGCTCACCGCGGAGTCGAAAACCGGCACCCCCGCCGCGATCCGTGCCGCGAAGAGTTCCTGCTTGCGATTGCCCAGACCGCACACCGTGGTCTGACCGCCGGCGGCGGCGCGGTCCTCGGGGCTGCCCCAGGGCAGCGTGACTCCCCGGGAGGCCAGAAAGTCCCGCACTCCGTCGTAGCGCGGTTTACCGTCGAGAAAATGGTGGTAGTCCCGGGGGGTGAACGGGTCGTGATTCTCCGTCGGCAGCGCTGCGCGTCCGGCCAGGAAGGTATCGAACAATTCGGTCCAGGCCGCCTGATGGATCGTGGCGGTGTCGGTGATCACCCCGTCGAGGTCGAACAACACCCCGTCGTGGAACCGCGGGTCGATCCGGACCCGCTGTGTCGCCGGCCCCCCGGCCGCGGGCCCGCCAGCCGTCGCAGTGAACCCGTGATCCATGTCATCGACCATAGGG
>VERS01000363.1 GCA_018882545.1 Mycobacterium sp. | reverse complement strand
GGCTGACACCGTGCGGCACCGGAAGAACCTGCCGAGCCGGCACGGCGACACGTTCGGCGTAGCCACCGCCGGCGAGAAGCGCACAAACCTCCTGTCCCACAGACAGGCCGGCCACGTCGGGACCGATCTCGGCGATCACTCCGGAAACTTCGAGGCCGAGGACCTCGCTGGCCCCCGGCGGAGGCGGGTACTTTCCGGCCGCCTGCAGCAGGTCGGCCCTATTCACTCCCGCCGCGCGGACCGCGATCACCACCTCGCCGGTGGCTGCGGACACGTCGGGAACGGCTCGCCAACTTAGTCGGCCCGAGTCGGAGACGATGGCTCGCATTCCGAGAAACATACCCTTGATCGAAAAAGCAGGATTTGTGGATCGGGTCAGTAGAATCTTTCCATGGGTGGGATTGCGGGGTGGAAGGTGATTGCAATGCCGGGTGTCGACCCCGCCGGGCAGCAAACCTGGGAGAACTTTCTGGAAGCGGCGTTGCGGGTCAACGGTGCACTCAACCGCGCGCTCGTCGAGGCGCACGGCCTCACTTTGCAGGACGTCCGGATGCTGGCGATTTTGAGTAGTTCCGAGACGGGGTCGGCCCGGATGGGTGACCTGGCAGACCAACTGCTGGCATTGCCCAGCGGGGTCACCCGCCAGGTCCGTCGGCTCGAGCAAGCCGGCCTGGTCCGGCGGGAGGCCAGCCCCGAGGACGGCCGCGGGGTGCATGCTTACATCACCAACTACGGCAGCGAGGTGGTGGCTGCCGCATTCTTGACCTACAGCGAGGTCGTCCAGCAGCGCTTTCTGAGTCCGCTCAACCGCGGCCAGATGTCGAAACTGGGAATAACCTGCCAGCGGATTAGCGACGCGCTGAAGACGGTGCCCGGCGGCAAAGGGCATCAGAGGTCGCAACTGCGCTCTGCAGTACCGAGTGCCTAATCGGTTGCGCGCTACGCTTACCCGCGGTGGCGTGGCAGAGCGGCCTAATGCACTCGCCTTGAAAGCGAGAGTCGGCTAACACCGACCGGGGGTTCAAATCCCTCCGCCACCGCTGTGTGGGCGAAAAACAGAGCCGTACCCGGGGGACTCAGTCCCCGGTGAAGTTCGGCGGACGCTTTTCGAACATCGCGGCGATTGCCTCCTTGAGGTCCCGCGACGGCAGGAACGCCGAGTTCCACGCCGCGACGTAGCGCAGGCTGGCCGAGACGTCGGCGGTGCGCTGCTCGTCGAGCACATCCTTGATGCCGCGGACCGTAAGCGGAGAGTTCGCTGCGATCTCGGCGGCGGTGGCGTGGGCCGCCGCCAGGGCGGCCTCGGCGTCGGGCAGCACCTCGTTGACAAGGCCGATCTTCTCGGCTCGGGTGGCATCGATGTCTTTGCCGGTCAGCGCCAGTTCGCGCAGATGACCGTCGGAGAGGATGTAGGGCAACCGGGCCAGGCTTCCCACGTCGGCCACGATGGCCAACTTGACCTCCCGCACCGAGAACTTCGCGTCGGCGCTGGCATACCGGATGTCCACCGCGCTGATGAGGTCCACACCGCCGCCGATGCACCAACCGTGGATGGCCGCGATGGTCGGGGTGCGGCAGTCAGCCACCGCGGTGATGGAGTTCTGCAGGCGTCTCACTTCAGCATGGAACGTCGCTCGCGGCCGTGCGGAGGCGCCTCCCTCCGAGCCCGAGCCGCCATCGACCGACGGCAACGTGCCGCCCATGGCGAGCAAGTCCAGCCCGAAGCAGAAGTTGTTCCCCGAGCCGTTCAGCACGATGGCCCGCACTTCGGGGTCGGCGTCGAGTTCGCCGAACAGCACCGGCATCTCTTTCCAGAACGCCGGTCCCATCGCATTGCCCTTACCGGGCCCCAGCAGGGTGACCTGGGCGACGTTGTCCTTGACCTCCACGGCCAGGGCTTCGTAGCTGCTCATGTCAACCAAGTTACGGCTGCTCGACCTCAGATGTACATCGCGGGGTCGATATAACAGGTCGGATCGACCAGTGGCTCGCGCTGCTTATCGCCGCGCGGACGGACCGCCGCGGGAATGCCGGTGGCGATTGACTCCGGCGGAACATCCTGTGTGACAACCGCATTGGCGCCGATAGCGCTGTCGGCTCCGATGTGAACCGGACCCAGCACCTTCGCGCCGGCCCCGACGGTCACCCGGTCCCCGATGGTGGGGTGGCGCTTGCCGTGCTCGAGGGATCGGCCGCCCAGAGTGACTCCGTGGTAGAGCATCACGTCATCACCGATCTCGGCGGTCTCCCCGATCACCACACCCATACCGTGGTCGATGAAGAACCGCCGCCCGATCGTTGCCCCCGGGTGGATCTCGATTCCGGTCAGCAGCCGGGTCAGCTGGCTCAGGATCCGGGCCGCCCCGCGCAACGCGGGCACCGCCCACATCCGGTGCGCCAGCCGGTAGGACCAGATCGCGTGCAGGCCGGAGTACACCAGGGCGTTCTCCAGTTCGCCGCGGGCCGCCGGGTCGTGCAGGCGGGCGTTGCGCAGGTCCTCACGCAGGGTGGACAGCAGCGTCACAGCGTCGTCAATCGCGAATGTCTTCGAACAGCACCGTGGAGATATAGCGCTCGCCGTAGTCGCAGACCACCGCCACGATGAGCTTGCCGGCGTTCTCCGGCCGCTTGGCCAACTCCAGGGCCGCCCAGATGATCGCGCCGGTGGAGATGCCGCTGAGGATGCCCTCCTGGGTGCCCAGGTCGCGTGCCACCCGGAGGGCATCGTCGAGTTCGACGTCGACGATCTCGTCATAGCTGTCACGGTCGAGCACTTCGGGAACGAAGTTGGCACCGATGCCCTGGATCTTGTGCGGCCCGGCCCGCCCCTCGGTCAGCAGCGGGGAGTCCTTAGGTTCGACCCCGACGATCTGCACCGACGGTTTGCGTGCCCTGAGGACCCGACTGACGCCGGTGACGGTGCCGCCGGTGCCGATTCCGGCGACGAAGATGTCGACCTCGCCGTCGGTGTCGGCCCAGACCTCCTCAGCGGTGGTCTTCTCATGGATGGCCGGGTTGGCTGGGTTGGCGAACTGGTTGGCGGCGATGGCGTTGGGCGTCTGGGCGATGATCTGCTTAGCCCGGTCCACCGCGCCGGCCATCCCCTCCGAACCGGGAGTGAGCACGATTTCGGCCCCATAGGCGCGCAACATCACCCGGCGTTCGGTCGACATGGTCTCCGGCATGGTCAGGATGACCTTGTATCCGCGGGCCGCGCCGATCATGGCCAGCGCGATGCCGGTGTTTCCGCTGGTGGCCTCGACGATGGTGCCGCCGGGTTCGAGTTCCCCGGAGCGCTCGGCGGCGTCGATGATCGCCGCGCCAATACGGTCCTTGACGCTGTTGGCGGGGTTGTAGAACTCGAGTTTGGCGACCACTGTCGCACCGAGTCCCTCAGTCAGACGGTTGAGCCGGACCAACGGGGTGCGGCCGACCAACTCGCTGACGTTGCTGTAGATCCTGCCCACGACTGAATCCCTCCTGGAGGATAGTGCTGGCTTCCACGCTAACCGCTCCGGACGGGTGCCCCGCTTAGTCGGCATATCCAGGCCTCGGCGAAGGTAAGGAGTGCATCGTTCTCCTCGGCCGCCCCGATGCTGACCCGCGCTCCCTCGTTGCCGTACGGCCGAACCAGCACCCGGGCCTCGGCGGCGGCCTGCGCGGCAAAATCCGGCGTCAACTCACCCAGTGGCAGCCAGACGAAGTTGGCCTGTGAATCCGGCACGGTGTAGCCC
>VERS01000362.1 GCA_018882545.1 Mycobacterium sp. | reverse complement strand
GTCGGGGTCGTGGGCCTTGTCGGGATCGTCGCCGGGGGAGAACCCGAAGGGCAGGTCAGCCATGGCGTCCACGGTACCGCCGCTAGGGTGGGCGGCGTGAACAGGCGGATTTCCACGCTGGTGGTGGCGCTGGCGCCGATCGTGGTGTTCGGCGGGCTGATGGCCGCGGTGCCGGTGCCCTATGTGGCGCTGGGCCCCGGCCCGACGTTCGACACCCTCGGGGAGGTGGAGGGCAAACAGGTCGTCGCCATCGAGGGCACCGAGGTCAAACCCACCACCGGACACCTGAACATGACCACCGTCTCCCAGCGCGACGGCCTGAGCCTGGCCCAGGCGCTGGCGTTCTGGGCCTCCGGCAACGACCAGCTGGTGCCCCGGGATCTGGTGTTCCCGCCGGAGCGTTCCCGCGACGACATCAAACAGACCCAGACCGCGGAGTTCCAGCGCTCCGAGGACAACGCCGAGTACGCCGCGCTGAACTACCTGAAGTACCCCCGGGTCGTCACCGTCGACCGGGTCAACGACCCCGGCCCGTCGCTGGGCAAGCTGCAGTCCGGCGACGGCATCGAGGCGGTCGACGGCACCAAGGTCGCCGACCTCGAGGCGTTCACCGCCCTGATGAAGAAGACCAAACCCGGCCAGGAGATCACGGTGGACTACCGGCGCCGCAACGCCCCGGGCGGCTCCACCCGGATCACCCTGGGCAGCAACGACGACCGCGACTACGGATTCCTGGGCATCGCCGTGCAGGACGCCCCGTTCGCCCCGTTCACCATCGACTTCAACCTGGCCAACATCGGCGGCCCGTCGGCCGGGCTGATGTTCAGCCTGGCCGCGGTGGACAAGCTGACCACCGGTGAACTCAACGGCGGCAAGTTCATCGCCGGCACCGGCAGCATCACCCCCGACGGCGAGATCGGCCCGATCGGCGGGATCACCCACAAGATGGTCACCGCCCAGGAGGCCGGGGCGACGGTGTTCCTGGTGCCCGCCGACAACTGCGACGAAGCCCGGACGGTGCGGGGCAACACCATGGCCCTGATCAAATCCGAGACCCTGCAGCAGACCATCGACGCTCTGACCGCCCTGACCTCGGGTGAGCAGCCGCCGGTGTGCTGATGCGTAAAGTTGGGCCCGTGCACGTCGTGAGGCTTCCCGGGCTGGGACAACTGTGAGCGTCCGACCGCCGGCCAGGTTGCCGGCCATGACCCGGCGGGGTCGCATCGCGGGCGGGTTCGCCGTCGCGGCGGTGGCCGCCCTGCTGGTGGGCCCCCGGTTCATCGACACCTACGTCGACTGGCTGTGGTTCGGCGAGCTGGGCTACCGCTCGGTGTTCACCACCGTGCTTCTCACCCGGCTGATCGTGTTCGTCGTCGCCGCCCTGCTGATCGGGGCGATCGTGTTCGCCGGCCTGGCGCTGGCCTACCGCACCCGGCCGGTGTTCGTGCCGACCACCGGACCCAACGACCCGGTGGCCCGCTACCGGACCGCGGTGATGAGCAAGCTCAAGCTGTTCGGCATCGGGGTGCCGCTGACCATCGGCGGGATGGCCGGGCTGGTGGCCCAGAGCTACTGGCCGCGCATCCAGCTGTTCCTGCACGGCGGGGACTTCGGCACCACCGACCCGCAGTTCGGCAAGGACCTCGGCTTCTACGCCTTCGACCTGCCGTTCTACCGGCTGATGCTGAGCTTCTTATTCGTCGCGCTCTTCCTGGCGTTCATGGCCAACCTGGTCACCCACTACATCTTCGGGGGAGTCCGGCTGGCCGCCGGGACCGGGGCGATCAGCCGCGCCGCCCGCATCCAGCTGATCACCCTGCTGGGGGTGCTGGTGCTGCTCAAGGCGGTGGCCTACTGGCTGGACCGCTACGAACTGCTCTCGCACACCCGGATGGCCAAACCGTTCACCGGGGCGGGCTACACCGACATCAACGCGGTGCTGCCGGCCAAGCTGATCCTGCTGGCGATCGCACTGATCTGCGCGGCGGCGGTGTTCTCGGCGCTGTTCCTGCGGGATCTGCGCATCCCGGCGATCGGCCTGGTGCTGCTGCTGCTCAGCTCGGTGGTCATCGGTGCGGGCTGGCCGATGATCGTCGAGCAGTTCAGCGTCAAACCCAATGCGGCGCAGAAGGAAAGCGAGTACATCAAGCGCTCCATCACCGCCACCCGGCAGGCCTACGGGCTGACCGAGGACGTCGTGACCTACCGCGACTACACCGGCAACGCCGCCACCAACGCCGCCCAGGTCGCCGCCGACCGGGCCACCACCTCCAACATCCGGCTGCTGGACCCCAACGTCATCAGCCCGGCGTTCACCCAGTTCCAGCAGGGCAAGAACTTCTACTTCTTCCCCGAGCAGCTCTCCATCGACCGCTACAAGGGCCGCGACGGGGCGCTGCGCGACTTCGTGGTGGCCGCCCGCGAGCTCAACCCGGCGCGGCTGATCGACAACCAGCGCGACTGGATCAACCGGCACACCGTCTACACCCACGGCAACGGGTTCATCGCCTCCCCGGCCAACACCGTGCGCGGGGTGGCCAACGACCCCAACCAGAACGGCGGCTACCCGGAGTTCCTGGCCTCCGTCGTCGGGGCCAACGGCAGCGTCGTCTCACCCGGACCCGCCCCGCTGGACCAGCCGCGCATCTACTTCCGCCCGGTGATCGCCCCGGCCCCCGACGATTACGCGATCGTGGGCAAGAACGGCGACGACCGCGAGTACGACTACGAGACCAACACCGAGACCAAGAACTACACCTACTCCGGGGTGGGCGGGGTGGCGGTCGGCAACTGGCTGGCCCGGGCGGTGTTCGCCGCGAAGTTCGCCGAGCGCAACTTCCTGTTCTCCAACGTGATCGGCCCGAACTCCAAGATCCTGTTCAACCGCGACCCCGCCGAGCGGGTCAAGGCGGTCGCGCCGTGGCTGACCACCGACACCTCGGTGTACCCGGCGATCGTCAACAAGCGGATGGTGTGGATCATCGACGGCTACACCACCCTGGACAACTACCCGTACTCGGAGTTGACGTCGCTGTCCTCGGCCACCGCCGACTCCACCGAGGTGGCCATCAACCGCCTGCGCCCGGACAAGAAGGTGTCCTACATCCGCAACTCGGTGAAGGCCACCGTCGACGCCTACGACGGCACCGTCACCCTCTACGCCCAGGACGAGGCCGACCCGGTGCTGCAGGCCTGGATGAAGACCTTCCCGGGCACCATCAAACCCAAGGGTGAGATCACCGCCGAGCTGGCCGCGCACCTGCGCTACCCCGAGGACCTGTTCAAGGTGCAGCGCGCGCTGCTGGCGAAGTACCACGTCGATGACCCGGTGACGTTCTTCTCCACCTCCGACTTCTGGGACGTCCCGCTGGACCCCAACCCCACCGCGTCGAGCTTCCAGCCGCCGTATTACATCGTCGCCAAAGACCTTGCCAGCAACGACAATTCGAGCTCCTTCCAGCTGACCAGTGCGATGAACCGGTTCCGCCGCGACTTCCTGGCCGCCTACATCTCGGCCAGCTCGGACCCGGACACCTACGGCAAGATCACCGTGCTGACCATCCCCGGTCAGGTCAACGGCCCCAAGCTGGCGTTCAACGCGATCTCCACCGACACCGCGGTGTCCCAGGACCTCGGCGTCATCGGCCGCGACAACCAGAACCGCATCCGCTGGGGCAACCTGCTGACCCTCCCGGTGGGCCAGGGCGGGCTGCTGTATGTGGCGCCGGTGTACGCATCT
>VERS01000361.1 GCA_018882545.1 Mycobacterium sp. | reverse complement strand
CCCGCGCCTCCTCGTCGGCGGCCAGTCGGCGGGCCCGACCGACGTGCCCGCCGCTGACCGCGGCCGCCCACCGCGCCTGCTCGGCGTCCAGACCGTCGCGCGCCATCAACACCCCGGCGATGGCCTCGGCCGACGGGGTCACCAACGCCACGTGCCGGCACCGCGACCGCAGCGTGATCGCGATGTCCTCCGGGTCCACCGACGGCGCGCACAGCAGGAACACCGTCGCCGACGGCGGTTCCTCGACCACCTTCAGCAGCGCATTGCCCGCGCCCTCGGTGAGCCGGTCGGCATCTTCGATCACCACGACCTGCCATCGGCCGGTACTGGGGCGGCGGGCCGCGGTGGCCACGATGGCGCGCATCTCGTCGACCCCGATCGACAGACCCTCCGGCACCACCCGCCGGACGTCGGGATGGGTCCCGGCCATCGTGGTGGTGCACGCCCGGCACTGCCCGCAACCCGGATCGCCGTCGGAGGTGCACTGCAGGGCCGCGGCAAAGCACAGTGCCGCCACCGACCGTCCCGACCCCGGCGGCCCGGTGATCAACCAGGCGTGCGTCATCGACCCGACCCCGCTACCGACCCCGCCACCGGCACCGGCTCTGCGGGGGTGATCGGCATCACGCCGCGCTGCGCGTGCCGCAGCCGTCAATTCCGACACCACGGCGCCCTGGCCGACCAGCCGGTGGAAAACCTCGGACATCGTGGCCAACCCTAAACCCACACCGGGACATCGTGGTTGCCGAGCAGGGCGGCCGACGGTTGTCGTGGTCAGCGGCCCGACCGCTACGGTGGTTTGGTGACTACCGCGCCAGTCCCGGGCGGACGGATCCGCGAGTTCATCCGATGGTTGGCGCGCTCCCCCTGGCTGCTGTTCTCCCTGGGCCTGCTGCAAGCCGACATCATTGGTGCCCTGCTGGTCCTGGGGTTCCTTAGGTTCGGGCTGCCGCCCACCGAGCGGGTCAAGCTGCAGGATCTGCCGACGGAAAACCTGGCGGCCTTTCTGGCCTACGTCTTCATCGCTTTCCTGGTGGGCACCGCAATCAGTTTCAGCCTGCTGGTGCCGGTCTTCCGGTGGCAACGGCAGGATGCGCTGCTGACCGAGGAAGATCCGGCGCTGACCGAGCAGGCCCGGCTGCGGGCCCTGCGGATGCCGGCCTCCCGGTCGATGATCAGCATCCCCCTGTGGCTGGTCGGCGCTGCGGTGCTCATCGCGGCCAGCGGGCCGGTCGCCCGACATGCCGCGCCGGAATTGGCGGTGGCAACCCGGCTGGGCGCCACCGCCACCGCCATCATCGGATACCTGCAGTCCGAGCGGGTGTTGCGGCCGGTGGCGGTGGCGGCGTTGCGGTCCGGTCTGCCGGAGAACTTCCGGCGGCCTGGGGTCATGCTGCGCCTGGTGCTGGCCTGGATCCTGGCCACCGGCGTGCCGCTGCTGATGATCGTGCTGTCGGTGGTGGCGACCAAGTTCTCCCTCGTGGAGGCCTCCGCCGAGAGCATGCTGACCCCGATCCTGCTGCTGGCCGTCGCCGCGCTGGTGATCGGCCTGGTCGGCACCGTGCTCTCGGCGATGGCGATCTCCGACCCGCTGCGCCAGTTGCGCTGGGCACTCGGGGAGGTCCAGCGCGGCAACTACAACGCCCACATGCAGATCTATGACGCCACCGAACTCGGTCTGCTGCAGGCCGGTTTCAACGACATGGTGCGCGAACTCGCCGAGCGCCAGCGGATGCGGGACCTGTTCGGCCGCTATGTCGGTGAGGACGTCGCCCGGCGCGCCCTGGAACGCGGCACCGAACTCGGCGGCCAGGAACGTGATGTCGCGGTCCTGTTCATCGACCTGGTCGGCTCCACCGAACTGGCCGCCACCCGGCCGCCCGGCGAAGTGGTCACCCTGCTCAACGACTTCTTCCGGGTGGTCGTCGACACGGTGCAAAAGCATGGCGGCTTCGTCAACAAGTTCCAGGGTGACGCGGCTCTGTGCATCTTCGGTGCGCCCATCGAGCACCCCGACGCAGCGGGTGCGGCCCTGGCGGCCTCCCGGGAACTGCACGACGAACTGGTTTCGGTGCTCCACCAGACCGAGTTCGGCATCGGGGTCTCCGCAGGCCGGGCCATCGCCGGCCACATCGGCGCGCACTCGCGCTTCGAGTACACCGTGATCGGTGACCCGGTCAACGAGGCGGCCCGACTGACCGAGTTGGCCAAACTCGAGGAGGGCCGGGTGCTGGCCTCGGCGATCGCGGTCAGCGGAGCGCTCGACGCCGAGGCACTGTGCTGGAACGTCGGGGAAATCGTCGAACTCCGCGGCCGGGTGGCCCCCACCCAGTTGGCCCGGCCGGCCAACTTGATCGTGCCCGACGGCATCCACCAGATGGCAACCAGCGATGTCGCCCGCTGAGCCGCTCAGCCCTTCTTGGCGGCCTTCTTGGCCGGCGCCTTCTTGCGCACGGTCTTCTTGGCGACCTTTTTGACCGGGCCTCGGGCCCGACGGTCGGCGAGCAGTTCGGCGGCCCGATCATCGGTGATGCTCAACACGTCATCGCCTTTGCGCAGGCTTGCGTTGGTCTCCCCGTCGGTGACATACGGACCGAACCGGCCGTCTTTGATCACCATCGGCCGACCCGACGCGGGGTCGGTGCCCAGTTCCCGCAGCGGTGCGGTCGCCGCGCTCTGCCGACCCCGGCGTTTGGGCTCGGCGTAGATCTTCAGCGCCTCGTCCACGGTGATGTCGAAGATCTGGCCTTCTGATGCCAACGACCGGGAGTCGTTGCCGCGCTTGAGATACGGGCCGTAGCGTCCGTTCTGCGCGGTGATCTCCTCGCCGCTGGCCGGGTCGACACCGACCAGTCGCGGCAGGGACAGCAGCTTGAGGGCGTCCTCGAGGGTGACGGTCTGCAGGTCCATCGAGGCGAACAGCGAACCGGTGCGGGGTTTAGGTCCGGTGGGCTTCTTGCCCTTCTTCGCGGTGCTGCCCGACTCGTCGTCGTTCCCCCCGCTCCCGCCCGCCGCGTCGTCCGGCGGCGGGGGCAGCACCTCGGTGACATACGGCCCGTAGCGCCCGTCACGGGCGACGATCTCGTGCCCGGTTTCCGGATCGACGCCGAGCACCCGTCCTTCCTGGGGTGTGGCGAAGAGGGTTTCGGCAAGTTCGAGGGTCAGCTCATCCGGGGTGATCTCGTCGCTGAGGTTGGCCCGCTGGGGGGTGGTCTCGCCGTCCTCCCCGACGACCATGCGTTCCAGATACGGCCCGTTGCGGCCGACCCGCACGTAGACGGGGCGGGCCTGGTCGTCCTCGAAGAGGACGATCGAGTTGACCTCCCGGGCGTCGATCCCCTCGAGGTTGACCCCGACGAGCTTCTTCAGGCCCCCGGCCCGGGCTATGGAGTGCGGGACACCGTGCTCGCCGCCGAAATAGAAGTTGTGCAGCCAGTTGGTGCGGTGCTCGTGGCCGGCGGCGATCTCGTCGAGCTCATCCTCCATCGCGGCGGTGAAGTCATAGTCCACCAGCCGGCCGAAATGCTGCTCGAGCAGCCCGGTCACCGCGAACGCAACCCACGACGGCACCAGGGCACTGCCCTTCTTGTGCACATAGCCGCGGTCCTGAATGGTCTTGATGATCGAGGAATACGTTGAGGGACGGCCGATTCCGAGTTCCTCGAGGGCCTTGATCAGCGACGCCTCGGTGAAACGGGCCGGCGGGTTGGTGGAGTGTCCCTCCGGGGTCAGTGCGACGG
>VERS01000360.1 GCA_018882545.1 Mycobacterium sp. | reverse complement strand
TCACGCCCCCCGGCGGCGGCAGCGGCGGCGCGGCGAAGCGCCTCGGGCAGTTCGGCCCCGGCAGCCAGTGCCGCGTCGAGGGCATCCACCGCCGGGAACAGCGCGTCGAGCATGGTCTTGTCACCGGGTTCGGCTTTACCGCGCTGGGCAACTCCCTCGACCCCGGCACGAAGCGACGAGGCGAACTCCTGGTTGGCCACCGAGGGCGCGGCCCCGAGTGCGGCGCCCATTCGCAGGAAAAAGGTGCCGTAGAGCGGGCCGGCCGCACCGCCCACCGAACTGATCAGCGCGGTGGCAACGAGTTTGCACACCCCGGCCGGGTCTGCGGGGTGATCGAGCCTGGCGAGCACCGCGTGCATGCCGCGGTCCATGTTCAGCCCGTGGTCGGCATCGCCGATCGCCGCGTCGAGGTCGGTCAGGTAGCGCGCGTTCGCAGCGATCTGCCGAGCGAACTCACGCACCCAACCGGTCAGCGACGCCGCGTCGACGGCCATCAGCAGCCCCAACGCAGCGCAGCGGTCTTGACCGGGTGGTCCCACAGGCTCACCAGGTCGTCATCGGACTTGACCAGGGTCACCGAACATCCGGCCATATCCAAGCTGGTCACATAGGAACCGACCAGGGAGCGGGAGACGGTGACGCCGGCCGCACCGAGGAGGGCGGCGACCTCGCCGTACATCAGGTACAGCTCGATCAGCGGGGTTGCGCCCATCCCGTTGAGCAGCAGGATGACCTCCCCGGTGAAATCGAGGTCGGCCAGCAGCGGTTCGACCAGCATCCCGGCGGCCGCACGCGCCGTGGCCAGCGGCACCCGCCGACGGCCCGGTTCGCCGTGGATACCGATACCGACCTCCATCTGGTCTTCGGGGAGGTCGAACGTCGGATGTCCGACCGCAGGCACCGTGCAAGAACTCAGCGCCAGCCCCATGCTGCGGGACCGCCGGTTGACGCGACGGGCGACCTCGGCGACCTCCACCAGTGACCGGCCCCGGTCAGCGGCGGCACCGGCGAACTTCTCCACCAGCAGCGTGGCACCGACCCCGCGACGGCCCGCTGTGAAGGTGCTGTCCTGCACAGCGACATCGTCATCGATCAGAATCGACGCCACCTCAACGCCCTCGGCGGCCGCGAGTTCGGCAGCCATTTCGAAGTTCAACACATCGCCGGTGTAGTTCTTCACGATCAGCAACACTCCGGCACCGCCGTCGACCCGGTTAACGGCTGCGGCGATCTGATCGGGCACCGGAGAGGTGAAAACCTCACCCGGACAGGCGGCGTCGAGCATCCCGGGGCCGACGAAACCGGCGTGCAACGGTTCGTGGCCGGAACCGCCCCCGGAAACCAGACCGACTTTCCCAACCACCGGCGCATCGGCGCGCACCACGAGCCGGTGCACCGGATCCACACTGAGTTCCGGGTGCGCAGCGGCCATCCCCATCAGCGCATCGGTCACGACGTCCGCGGGGTCGTTGATGAGCTTCTTCATCGCGCCGACCCTACGCTCGGTGACCAGCAGGTCCGTCCCAGGTTTTGTTCCGGCACGACATGCCTAACGCAACGACCGAGGCAGCCGCGGCGGGGTGCCCCGGTCAGCCGAAGCCGGTTGGCTCAGAAGTAGTGGCAGTTCAGAAGTTGTGGCAGTTGTTGACGGCTCTGCCGATCGGGCCGTTGGCGGAGTCCATGATGTCAGCGCTGACACCCGTCCACTGTCCGTAGCCGAGGGTCTGCTCCAGCGAATTGACTTCCTGCTGACGCTGGCCCGGCGGAGCGGCCAGCAACGCGGCGAGGCCGACGCGCAGCTCCTCCTGGAGCTTCGGATTCTCATTGATCCGCCCCCAGATCAGCGGGTCGTTCTGCTGCATCGACGACATGATCTGCGGTTCAGAGCACGTGGTGGTGTTCAAATCGTCCGCATAGGCCGGAGCCGCGACCGTAACGGCCAAACCCGCAAGCGCGGCTGCGATGCCGACCTGAGACAGCGCGCGAACTCCCTTAGTAAATCCACTCATGGTCGGAATCATACCGGTGGTCGTGGCTCGCTACGACGACGGGGGAACCCGCCCACAGCGGAGGCCAACGGGTCTGGCAACGGGTCTGCCACCGGGTCTACTTGGTCGGCTTCGTCGTTGAGCCATGCCGGAACTCCACCACGTCGCCGTCGGCCATCACGTAGTCCTTGCCCTCCATGCGCACCTTGCCCGCGGCCTTGGCGGCCGCCATCGACCCGGCGGCCACCAGATCGTCGAAGGAGACCACCTCGGCCTTGATGAACCCCCTCTCGAAATCCGAATGGATCACCCCGGCCGCCCTGGGGGCGGTATCGCCCTGGTGGATCACCCAGGCGCGGGCCTCCTTGGGTCCGGCGGTCAGATAGGTCTGCAACTTCAGGGTGTGGAATCCGGCGCGGGCCAGGGCATCCAGGCCTCGCTCGTGCTGTCCGATGGATTCCAACAGTTCCGCAGCGGATACGTCATCGAGTTCCTGGAGTTCGGCTTCGATCTTCGCGTCGAGGAACACCGCGTCGGCCGGAGCCACCAGCGCCCGGAGTTCGGCGACCCTGGCCTCGTCGCCGAGCACCGACTCATCGGCGTTGAAGACGTAGAGAAACGGCTTGGTGGTCAGCAGATTCAGCTCACGCAACTGGGCGGAGTCGACCTTGGAGCCGGCGGCGAACAGCGTCGTACCCTCGTCCAGGACCGCCTGGGCGGCCAGTGCCGCCTCATGAACAGGCTTGCGCTCCTTGTTGTTTCGGGCTTCCTTCTCCAGGCGGGGCAATGCCTTCTCCAGGGTTTGCAGGTCCGCGAGGATGAGTTCGGTCTCGATGACCTCGATGTCCGAACGTGGATCCACCTTCCCGTCGACGTGCACCACGTCATCGTCTGCGAAAACCCGCACCACCTGACAGATGGCATCGCATTCGCGGATGTTGGCCAGAAACTTGTTGCCCAGTCCGGCGCCCTCGGAGGCGCCCTTGACGATCCCGGCGATGTCGACGAAGGTGACCGGGGCAGGCAGGATCCGCTCCGAGGAGAACAACTCGGCCAGTTTCGCCAACCGCTGGTCGGGTAACGCGACGACGCCCTCGTTGGGTTCGATCGTGGCGAACGGATAGTTGGCCGCCAGCACGTTGTTACGGGTCAGCGCGTTGAACAGGGTCGACTTTCCGACGTTGGGCAGACCCACGATTCCCAGACTCAGGCTCACCCGCAGAAGTGTAGGAGGCCCGGAAAGAGCCGCCGTCGACCTCAGCCACGCCACGCCTTGCTGCCAGCCCGAGAACCAGGCGAACCGGTACGGTCTAAGGGTGCCAAATCAGCGCGCGGCCGGGGCCCGGGAGCGCTCCGGAGTCGCCACTGCCAACGGTGTGCCCTGGTGGGGCGCGATCCTCATCGCGCTGAGTGCCACGCTGCTCGGGATCGGGATCGAGGCGGGCTTCGGGCACCAGGATCTCGGTGGAATCTTCGCCGGCCTGTACGCACTGGGGTGTGTGGTGGCGGTCCTGGCAGTGAGCCGTTCGGGTATCTTCACCGCGGTCATCCAGCCCCCGCTACTTCTGTTCGTCGGTGTCCCGCTGGCCTACTACCTGATCCACGAGTCCACGTTCAGTGGGCTCAAGGACGCCATCATCACCTGCGGCTACCCGCTGATCGAGCGCTTTCCGCTGATGCTGTTCACCTCCGCCGCCGTCCTGCTGATCGGCTGTCTCTTTTACACATTTCCGAGCCCACCAGACTCCTGAGC
>VERS01000359.1 GCA_018882545.1 Mycobacterium sp. | reverse complement strand
GAACCGCTCATGGTCGTCCGCATGACGGTGTGCTGGACGTTGAGCAGTTGGTGGGGCGGCGAGACCGATCCGTCGTTGTGGTAGCTGGGGCGCACCCCCGCCTCGAAGGCATCCCGGATCCGCTGCCACTGAGCGCCGTGCTCGGAGTCGAACATGACCCCGTCGAGCAGGTCACCCCAGTAGATGTACTGGAACGGGCTCAGCGAGCAGGTGACCCCCAGTGCGGCGGCCCGCTCGAACTGGTCGCGTCGGGCCGCGCCGAGGTGTTCGACCCGCCACCGGTGGTCCGAGTCGAGCAGGTTGAATTTCGCCAGCGCCCGGGCGTAGGCGTCGAGCACAACGTCGAAGCCGACGTCGCCGTTGCAGTGGAAGGCGATCTGGTAGCCGGACGGGACCACCGCGTCCAGAACGGCGTCGAGTTGGCCGCGGGTGTAGTTCATCTGCGCCTCTCCGCGCGGCCCAAGTTCGATCTGCGCGGTTCGCGTCGTCGGATTGTCCAGGTATTCAAACGATGTCGCGACGTTACCGATCCAGGGAGACCCATCGGCCCACAGCTTGATGCCCACCTTCGCCACCAGTTCGGGGTTGGGGAAGGTGATATCGGCGGCCGCATCGGGCTCGATAGACATGTGGTAAAGGTGCAGGCGCAGCGGGCAGCCGGGTACCGACGCGAGCCCGGCATAGGCCTGGTACTGCCGCGAGTTGTAGGTGTGCTCGGAGGTCGAGGTGACGCCGCACTGCGCCATCAGCTTGTAGAACAGCGCGCCGGAGTGCAGCGGGTGCGGGATGGCCTTGGGCAGGATCTCGGCGACGACTGCCATCAACGCCCCGGATTCGAAGGCGGTGCCGTTGCTGGTCACCCCGTCGGCTTCGCGGCCGAAGCTGCCGCCGATCGGGTCGGCCGGGGCCTTGCCGTCCGGCCAGCCCAGCAGCTTGACCGTGGCGCTGTTGAAGTAGAGGCCGTGCCCGGAGTTGTCGATAACGACCACCGGCCGGTTCGGGAAGATCGGGTCGAGCACGTCTCGGGTGGGCATCGGCGCCTGCTGGAGCAGGCGGTCCACGCCGTTGAACACCAGCACCTGATCAGGGGGATGGGTCTTGTCGGCCTTGGCGAAGATCGCCTTGACGTCGTCCCACGTCGGCACACCGACATTCGGCGAAATCCAGTACGCCGGATCCTGGGTCGCCATCCCGGACAGCAGCGGATGACTATGCGGTTCAACAAAACCCGGCATCAACACCGTCTCCCCGAGATCGGTCACCGGCACTCCCGGAGCGGCGGACTGGACCTCCCCGACCGAACCGATGGCGGTGATCCTGCCGGTGGCCGAGTCGAGGGCGAGCGCGCGGGCCCGGGGGCGGGCGGGATCCATCGTGATGATGGTGGAAGCTTTGAGGATCGTGTCTGCAGCCATAGCACCGTTTCTATCCGAATCCGGCCGACACGAGGTTCGTTTCGCGACGCGGGGGGCCGGGTTCGCTGCGGATCTGGCATCCGACCGTTATCCGATGTTGCTTTTGCTTGCGGAGTCGGATTGTCACGATCGTGCGGTGACCTACAGAGCTGAGCCAGGCACTGACAGCGCACTCGCAGCCCGGCTCGCGGCGATCGCGTCGATCGGCGCGGCGGTGATCCACGTCGCGGTGACCCCGTCGCACTGGCAGGCCTGGCTGCCCGCGGGCCTATTCTTCGCCTCCGTCGCGGTGTTCCAGGTGATCTGGGCTTCAGCGGCCTGGGTGCGTCCGGGCGGGCCGTTGCTGGCCGCGGGGTTGCTCGTCAACGGCGGATGCGTAGCGCTATGGGTCTGGTCGCGGACAACGGGTGTGCCTTTCGGTCCGCATGCCGGGGAGCCGGAAGCCGTTGCCGCGGCAGACATCTGCGCACTTCTGCTGCAGTGTTATGCGGTCATGGGAGCGGCGTGGGCCTGGCTGCGCATCTACCGACAGGAGTCGGTGTCGCGGGTGGGAAGTGCACTGGTGATGCTCGGCGGCAACGCCGTCATCGGGACGGCGGTCGTTGCCGGCGTCGCCTCCAGCCTGCTCAGTCCCGATCATCACACCGCGCCGGCCGACGCCGCCGGCCCCGCCGTGCCGGCCCACGTCACGCCGGCGATCAAACAAGCCGTCGCACCGGCCGTCGCACCGGCCGAACCCGGTCATCACAGCGGGGATGCGCACCACCACGACCAGTGACGCGGTGGGTCCGTCTGGAACACTGGCCGGGTGGCTGGGGAGAAGCTGACCGGAGCGGAACTGACCCTGTGCTGTCTGGGTGCGGCGAGCACGGTGACCGGGTCCAAACATCTGCTGGAGAGCGACGGTCGGCGAATCCTGCTCGACTGCGGGCTGTTCCAGGGTGTGAAGAATCTGCGCGAACTGAACTGGCAGGCCCTTGCGGTCGACCCGGAGAGCATCGACGCGGTGGTGTTGACCCACGCCCACCTCGATCACAGCGGCTACCTGCCGCGGTTGGTCCGCAACGGCTACACCGGGCCGATCCTGTCCACCGCGGCCACCGCGGCGGTCGCCGAGATCATCCTGCGGGACAGTGCCTACCTGCAGGAACGTGATGCGGCGTTCCTGAACAAGCACCGGGCCACCAAACACCACCCGGCGCTGCCGCTCTACGACGGCGACGACGCCGAGCGGACCCTGGAGTTGTTTCAGACCCGACCGTTCGGGCGGGAGTTCAGCCTCTGGGAGGGCGGACCGGTCGTGACGTTCCGCCGGGCCGGACACATCCTCGGCGCGGCCACGGTGGATCTGCACTGGCAGGGCCGCCGGGTCGTGTTCTCCGGGGACCTGGGCCGCTACGACGATCCGGTGATGCTCGACCCGGAGCCGGTTCCGGCCGCGGACTACCTGGTGCTGGAGTCCACCTACGGCGACCGCCTGCACACCGACACCGACCCCGCCGCCAAGCTTGCCGAGGTCATCCACGCGACGGCGCGCCGAGGGGGGACGGTGGTGATCCCGGCCTTCGCCGTCGGGCGGGCCCAGACCCTGCTCTACTACCTGTGGCAGCTTCGCTGTGCCGGGAAGCTGCCGGATGTGCCGGTCTATCTGGACAGCCCGATGGCGATCAACGCCGGTGAACTGCTGGGCAGCCACCGCGACGATCACCGGTTGACCCCGGAGGTCTACCAGGGCATGTGTGCGATGGCCAGCTACACCCGCGACGCCGAGCAGTCCAAGCGAATCTCGGCGAGCACCGAGCCCAAGATCGTGCTGTCGGCCAGCGGCATGGCCACCGGCGGCCGGATCCTGCACCACCTCAAGGCCTTCGCGCCGGATCCCAAGAACACCATCATGATCACCGGGTACCAGGTGCCGGGTACCCGAGGCGCGGCCATCGCGGCCGGGGAGCGGTTCATCCGGATCCACGGCGAGTGGGTTCCGATCAACGCCGAGGTGGCCGACTTGGCGATGCTCTCGGCGCACGCCGACGCCGACGAACTCATCCGCTGGGCCGGCGGCTTCTCGTCCCCGCCGCAGCGGGTGTTCGTCGTGCACGGCGAACCGCAGCCGGCTGACACCCTTCGCACCCGCCTGGGCCGCGAGTTCGGCTGGGAGGCCACCGTTCCCCGGATGAACCAGCTGTTCGACCTCTGATCGCGCCGCCGGCGCCGAGACTGCACTCAGGGCGGCGAATCTGCGCGTGGATTTCCGCCGTGGATGCAATCTCGAGGCCCGGGGGCGGGGTCAGTCGTCCCGGGCGGTGTTCAGCGCGCCGCGGAAGCGGTCCACGG
>VERS01000358.1 GCA_018882545.1 Mycobacterium sp. | reverse complement strand
CCGAGCGGTAACGCTGCCGGCCCGAGGCGTCGAAGTTGAATGTGGTCGGCAGGGAAAGCACCGAAAGTTGTTGAGCGCTCGTGGGATTCGAGTCCAAGTCGACCTCGACATGAGCCACCCGGGGAAGTTCGGAGCAGACCTGCGTGATCACCCGCCGGACCGCGGCGCAGGGGCCGCACCACACCGCGGTGAAATGCACGATCGTCGGCCCGGTGGCCGACAGGCCCAACTCGGCGGTGTCCAGGCCCTCGGGATGTTCGGTGTCCCGCAGGCTGCCGGCGCGACGGTTGTGCAGCGAACCGGCCACCGCAGCCAGGCCCAACGCCGCGGCGATCGCTGCGCCCGCGGTGACGGCGGCGCTCACCGATCGGTCCCGGGCGAGGTCAGGTCGCGGAAGCCGTCCAACCGGACGGTGACGTCGCTGACGATGCCCTCGATGATGATGTCCGACCCGCGCGCGCCCTCGGCGGTGGGCTGGAGACCGAACGGCAGGCGCTGCCCGGGAATCGTGGCCCGGAACGCGCCCAGGACCGCTGACCGCTTGTCCGCCGGCACCGGCTGATCCGCGGTGTTGGGCCCGGTCGCGACCCCGGTCGGAGTCAACACCAGAGTGGCCCTGTCCGGGCCGGTGGTGGACAGGTCGACGGTCACACTGACCAGTTTGTCGTATCCGGCCTTGGTCGGTGTCCCGGACAAGACCAGGCCTTCGCTGCCCGAGATTCCGGACTCGGTGGTCCCGCCGGTGGGGTCGTCGGTGTCCGCCGCCGGGGCCTGCACAGTGAGATCTTTGATACCGATGTAGGCGCCCAGGTGGCGGGAATCGATGATGATGCGGCTTTCCAGCATCCCCATCGGGATGTTGGTGGCGGGGCGAATCAGCCAGGAGGCCTGATCCAGTCCGACGTCATGCATGGTGGCCTCCAGTGTGACCTTGCCCACTACGGGGTGCTCCACCCCGTACGCCTTGATCACCAGTTCGCTGTAGCGGCGGTCGAGCGCCTGCGGGATGAACGGAAAGCCCAGAATGGCCACCCACGGGTCGAAACTCAGGTCCGCTGCACTGCGCACATGCCGGGACAGCGCGTACTCGGCGTAGATCGCTGCTCCGGTGTCGACGCCGACCGCCGCCAGCGCGACCGTGACGGCGGAGGCGCCGACAACGGCGAGTGGCTTGCGCACCCGGACATTCTGGCCTACCGCCCCGGGATGGCTCCTGAATCGGCGAAACAGCAGGTCGCAGGTTAGAGTGACACGAAACCAGGAGAGTTTGTTGGACCTGCTGCTGCTCACCGCCGACCCCGACCCGGAGTCCGTGCTGCCCTCGCTGGCGCTGTTGGCGCACACCGTGCGCGCCGCGCCGACTGAGGTGGCGTCCCTGCTGGAGGCGGGGTCGGCCGACGTCGCCATTGTCGACGCGCGGACCGATCTGGCGGCCGCCCGCGGACTGTGCCGCCTGCTGGGCACCACCGGGGCTTCGGTCCCGGTCGTCGCTGTGGTCAATGAGGGTGGGCTGGTCGCGGTGAACGTCGACTGGGGGATCGACGAGATCCTGCTCCCCGGCACCGGTCCCGCTGAGATCGACGCCCGGCTGAGGCTGCTGGTCGGCCGGCGCGGGGGTGTGGCGAATCAGGAAAGCGCCGGCAAGGTCAACCTCGGTGAACTGGTGATCGACGAGGCTACCTACACGGCCAGGCTGCGCGGCCGGCCGCTGGATCTGACCTACAAGGAATTCGAACTGCTGAAGTATCTCGCCCAGCACGCCGGGCGGGTATTCACCCGAGCCCAGTTGCTGCAGGAGGTCTGGGGATACGACTTCTTCGGCGGCACCCGCACCGTCGACGTCCACGTCCGACGGTTGCGCGCCAAGCTCGGTCCGGAATACGAGGCCCTGATCGGCACCGTGCGCAACGTCGGCTACAAGGCGGTACGTCCGGCCCGCGGGCGCGGGCCCGCCGACGGCGAAGCCGCCGACGGATCCGATGCGGACGACGCGGCCGCCCTGCCGGCGTCGCTGCCCGGTCAGTGAGCACCCTGTCCTGGCACGGGGAACTCTCAGCCGCCGAACGGGATGCGGTGCAGGCGCTGATCAGCCAAGCGCGCCGCGCCGACGGGGTGGCCCCGATCGGCGAGCAGGCGATCCGTGAGCTGTCCGCGCCGAACGGCGCGCATCTGCTGGCCGCCGACCCGACCGGCGCGGTGGTGGGTTATCTGAACCTGACGCCGCAGGGCACCGCGGAGTTGGTGGTGGACCCGGCTGCCCGCGGGCGCGGGATCGGCACGGCGATGGTGACGGCTGCTCGTGCGCGCATCGGCGCGCCGGTGCAGATCTGGGCGCACGGCACGTTGCCGGCCGCCCAAGCCCTGGCCGCCAAGCTGGGCCTACGGGCTTCTCGCCGGCTCGTCCAGATGCGGCGGCAGCTGAACGCGGTTCCCGAACCCGTTATCCCGCAGGGTATTTCGATACGGCCCTACGCCGGTAGTCGCGACGACCCCGAGCTGCTTCGGGTCAACAACGCTGCGTTCTCCTGGCACCCCGAGCAGGGTGGCTGGACCCAGCGAGACCTCGCCGAGCGATTCGCCGAGCCGTGGTTCGACCCGGGTGGGCTCTTCCTGGCCTTCGACGAACGCGGCGCCCTGCGCGGATTCCACTGGACGAAGATCCATGACGGCCGCACCGGCGAGGTGTACGTCCTCGGGGTGGACCCGACGGCCCAGGGGCGTGGGCTGGGTCGGGCCCTGACCGCGGTCGGCCTGGACCACCTGCGCCGTCGGCTGGGATCCCAGGCCGCTGTGATCTTGTACGCAGAATCCGATAACGCCGCAGCGATCAACACCTACGAGTCGCTGGGTTTCCGCAGGTCCAGGACGGATACCGGATATTCTGCCGATTTGACCCGAAATGCAGTTCACCCTTCGTTTACCGACCATCATTGAGGCGGCAACTCCGCGCACATAGGTTGCGCTGGCTCCCCGCAGAACGGGTAGTCAGACAGCGGGAATTTCGAGAGAAAGCAGGCATCAGGGTGAATCTGAGAAGCGTCGGCATGGCCCTCGCCGTCACGGTATCGGTCACTGCGGCGTTGACCGCATGCGGAAGCGACAACAACGCCGGAGACGCCGCCGGAGGCGGGGCCACCGAGGGTGCCGGCACCGTCGCGTGCGCCGGGAAAAAGTCTCTGAAGGCCTCCGGTGCGACCGCCCAGGCCAATGCGATGACCCGGTTCGTCACCGCCTACGAAGCGGCCTGTCCGGGGTTCACGCTCAACTACACCTCCAGCGGGTCCGGGGCCGGGGTCTCGGAGTTCGTCGGAGGCCAGACCGATATGGGCGGCAGCGACTCACCGCTGAACCCGGACAAAGGTGAGGTCGAGAAGGCCCGCGCCCGCTGCGGCGGCGCCGACGCCTGGAATCTCCCGATGGTCTTCGGGCCGGTGGCGATCACCTACAACGTCGACGGCGTCGACTCACTGGTGCTGGACGGGCCCACGGCGGCCAAGATCTTCAACGGCTCGGTCACGACCTGGGACGCCGCGGAGATCGCCACGCTCAATCCGGGCAAGACCCTGCCGGCTCAGCCGATCGTGGTGATCTTCCGCAGCGACGAATCCGGCACCACCGACAACTTCCAGAAGTACCTCGATGCCGCCTCCGAGGGAGCCTGGGGTAAGGGTGCGGGCAAGACCTTCAATGGCGGGGCCGGCGAGGGCGCCAAAGGCAATGAGGGAACCTCGGCGGCGGTCAAGAGCACGCCCGGTT
>VERS01000357.1 GCA_018882545.1 Mycobacterium sp. | reverse complement strand
GCTTGACGAAGGTCACGCCGTCGGCTGCGGCGTGATGGAGTTTCAGCAGAACGGCCACCTGTGCCGTACCGGCGCCGCCGCCGGTTCCCTCGATGACCCACATCTCCCAGAGTGGGTGGCGCCGATCCAGTGGCAGCGCGCCGAGGCGGCCGCACAGCGTGGTGAGCTCAGCGCGGTCCAGCGCCGACCGCAGCGCGATCCGCCGGACATGACGGGTGATGTCAAAGTCGTCGTCCGCCACCCAGGACGGATGATCGAGATCCCACCGGTTGCCCGACAGTCGTTCTCGCAGCGCGGGTATCGCGCGGGCGTGCTCGGCGAGCATCTCCCGCATCCGCTCGAAGCTGTAGCCGCCCGGGAACGTCGACGGGTCCAGTTCCATCACCGTGAACACCTGGATGGGCTGGTTCGCGGTTTCAAGGGCGAGGAAGCTGGCGTCGACTCCGCGGACCCGCTGCGGGCGTGGCACGACCTGACGATACCCTGACCTGATGGCGACGCTGATCACCGGCGCCTCGACCGGGATCGGTGCGGAGTTCGCCCGCCAGTTCGCCGCGCAGGGCCACGACCTCGTGATGGTCGCCCGCAGCGCGGAACGGCTCGACGCGCTCGCCGAGCGGTTGCGCGGCGCGCACGGTGTGAATGTCACGGTGCTGCCGATGGATCTGTCCGGGCCCGGGGCGGCGGCGGAGTTGTGGCGGCAGACCACCGAGCGGGGCCTGGAGATCGACGTCCTGGTCAACAATGCCGGCGTCGGGACCCACAGCGACGTCGCCGACGCCGACCCCGAGCGCCTGGAGGCCGAGGTCGGGCTCAACTGCGCTGCCCTGGTGGGCGCCACGGCCCGCTACCTGCCCCCGATGCGGGCCCGGGGCCGGGGCACGGTCATCAACGTCGCGTCGATCGGGGCGTTCCAGCCGCTGCCGAAGATGGCCGTCTACGGGGCCACGAAGGCGTTCGTGCTGTCCTTCACCGAGGCCCTGTGGGCTGAGGAGCGCGGGCACGGCATCCGGGTGCTGGCGGTCTGCCCGGGCCTGACCGACACCCCGTTCTTCGAGCTGGCCGGTGAGACGGCCGCCGACGCGGCGTCCGGGTCGGCGGCAGTGGCCCTGACCCGCAGTCCCGAGCAGGTCGTCGCGCACACCCTGCGGGCGCTGTCGGGGCGCGCGCCCAGCGTCGTCGACGGTGCCGCCAACGCGTTCGTCGCGCGGGTGCTCAACCGGGTGCTACCCCGGCGGGCGGTCATTGCGATCACCGGGCGGATGCTGCGCGGCTGAGCGAGCTCAGGCCTCCGGTGCGAGCGTCTCGCTCAGATGGGCGGCCAGGCTGCGGGCGGTGTTGTAGGTGACGATGGCCTTGGCGCCCAGCCGCACCCCGGTCTGGGTCTCCAGCGAGGTGCGCAACTCCAGCATTCCCAGGGAGTCCAGACCATGCTCGGCGAAGGACCGGTCGGGGTCGATCGCGCGGCGCAGGATCAACCCGGCCTGGTCGGTGACCAGGCGGCGCAGCCGGCTGGGGCGCTCGGCGGGGGACAACGTCGCGAGTTCGGCCAGCAGGTCCGGTGTCCCGCCGGCGGTGGGCCCGGCGGCGTCGGCGAACGCCTCGGCGAACGGGCTGCGCGCGGCCAGGGCGGGCAGCAGCGGCATGCGCCCCACGGGCAGATAACCGGTATACCCGCGGTTGTGGCGCAGCAGCGCCCGGAAGGCGTAGGCGCCGTCCTCGGGTCGGATCATGGTCATGTTCCCGCGCTCTGCCACCCGGGCGCCGGCGCCGATGTCGGCCCATGCCCCCCAGGCGATCGCCGTCGCCGGGACGCCCCGCCGCCGCTGCCACGCCGTGAACTCGTCCAGCCAGCTGTTGGCGGCGGCGTAGGCCCCCTGTCCCGGTGACCCGAGCAGCGCGGCGGCCGAGGAGAAGTTGCAGAACCAGTCCAGCGGCTGCTCCGCAGCGGCGTGATGCAGATGCCAGGCCCCCAGAACCTTCGGCGCCCAGTCCCGTTCGATGAGTTCGTCGGTGATGGTGTCCAGCGTCGCGTCGTCGACGACGGCGGCGGCGTGCAGTACCCCGCGCAGCGGCAGACCGGTGGCGGTCGCCGCGGCGACCAGCCGCTGCGCGGTCTCCGGCTCGGCGATGTTGCCGCGCTCCACCACGATGTCCGAGCCGTTGGCGCGCAGCCGCGCGATGGTCTTCTCCGCCTGGGGGTTGGGCCCCGAGCGGGAGCCCAGGACGATCCGGCCGCAGCCGGCCGAGGCCATCGCCGCCGCCAGGAACAGGCCGAGACCGCCGACGCCGCCGGTGACGATGTAAGAGCCGTCCGAACGGAAGACCGGCGCCTGAGCCGGTGGTACCGCCACCGGCAGCCGCTCACCGCGCGGCACGGTCAGGACGAGTTTGCCGGTGTGTTCGGCGGCACTGATCGCCCGGATCGCGGCCGCGGCGTCGGTCATCGGGAAGCAGGTGTGCTCGGGAATCGGAAGGGTGCCGTCACCGACCATCCGGTAGACCGTGCGCAGCAACTCGCCGCTGCGCTGCGGGTCGGTGACGGTCATCAGGGCCAGATCGGCGTAGTAGAACGCCAGGTTGCGGCGGAACGGGAAGAGGTCGAGCCGGGTGTGGCCGTAGACGTCGCGCTTGCCGATCTCCACGAAACGCCCGCCGAATGCGAGCAGGTCGATGCCGGCCCGCTGCGCCGGGCCGATGAGTGAGTTCAAGACGACGTCGACGCCGTAGCCGTCGGTGTCGCGCCGGATCTCCTCGGCGAAAGCCGTCGAGCGTGAGTCGTAGACGTGCTCGATTCCGTTGTCGCGGAGCAGCTGTCGCCGTTGGGGACTGCCGGCGGTCGCGAAGATCTCCGCCCCGGCGTGACGGGCGATCGCGATCGCCGCCTGCCCGACGCCGCCGGTGGCCGAGTGGATCAGGACCCGGTCACCGGGGCCGATGCGGGCCAGATCGTGCAGTCCGAACCATGCGGTGGCATACCCGGTGGCCACCGCGGCGGCCTGCTCGTCGGTCAGCTGCTCCGGCAGCCTGGTCGCCAGCCGTGCATCGCAGGTCACGAAGGACGCCCAGCACCCGCCGGGCCGGACGCCGCCGACCCGGTCGCCGACCTGATGCCCGGTGACACCCGGGCCGACCGCGGTGATGACCCCGGTGAAGTCAAGACCGAGTTCGGGCTGTTTGCCGTCGAAGGCGGGGTAGCGCCCGTAGGCGGCCAGCACATCGGCGAAGTTGACACTCGATGCGGCGACGGCGACTTCGATCTGCCCGTCCTGCGGAGCCTCCCGCGCGGCGGCCACCAGTTCCAGCGTCTGCAGATCGCCGGGGGTGCGCACCTGAAGCCGAACCCCGTCGCGGCCGGGTTCGGCGACCGCGGTGCGGCGCTCCTCGGGGCGCAGGGGGCGCTGCCGCAACCGGGCCACGAACCAGGAGTCGCCCCGCCAGGCGGTCTCGTCCTCCTCGGAGCCGCTGAGCAACTCAGCGGCCAGACTTGACGCCGGGGTGTCGGCGTCGACGTCGATCTGGGTCGGCCGCAGCGACGGCTGCTCCGAACCGATCGCCCGCAGCAGGCCCCGCAGCCCGCCCTGTTCGAGGTTGAGCCGGTCGTGCGGGACGACGTCGCGGGCGTTGTGGGTGACGACGTAGAGCCGGGGCGGGGCCTCGTCGGCGCCGGCCAGTTCGCGCGCGATACGCACCACCTGCTCGACCAGCTGCCGGGCGCGGGTCGGGCAGCCGGCGTCGGCACCGGCGTCGGCACCGGCGTCGGCACCGGCGCCCGTCGGCGCGGTGAGCACCAC
>VERS01000356.1 GCA_018882545.1 Mycobacterium sp. | reverse complement strand
AGCAGTCGCAGCGCCTCGTCGGTGAGGCCCGGCAGTTCGGGCTCCTCGTCGCTGCCGTACTCGGCAGCCTCGTAGTCGTAGGCCGCGACGATCACGTCCTCGGCGTCGTCGTCATCCCCGTCATCCTCGATCAGCACACCACCGACGTAGACACCAGCCGACGCGGCTTCAGCCTTCGGCGCTTCGGTTTCCGGGGCCGGCTCCGGCTCGACCAGGTCCTCGGGCAGCACCTCGCGCAGCACCAGGTGCGCGTTGGCGCCGCCGAACCCGAACCCGGACACCCCGGCGACGGCGTGCCCGCTGTAGCGCGGCCAGTCGGTGACGGTGTCGGCGACCTTGAGATGCACGCCGTCGAAGTCGATGTAGGGGTTGGGTCCGGCGTAGTTGATCGACGGCGGAATGACGTTGTTGCGCAACGACAACGCCACCTTGGCCAAGCTGGCCGCGCCGGCGGCGGACTCCAGGTGCCCGACGTTGGACTTCACCGCTCCCAGCAGGGCGGGCTGGTCGGCGGCACGGCCCCGGCCGACCACCCGGCCCAGAGCGTCGGCCTCGATCGGGTCGCCGAGGATGGTTCCGGTGCCGTGCGCCTCGATGTAGTCGACTGTGCGGGGGTTGATCCCGGCGTCGCGATAGGCCCGGCGCAGCACGTCGGCCTGGGCGTCGGGGTTGGGCGCGAGCAGGCCGTTGGAGCGGCCGTCGTGGTTGACCGCGCTGCCGGCGATCACCGCGATGATGTCGTCGCCGTCACGGCGGGCGTCGGCGAGGCGTTTGAGCACCAGCATGCCGCCGCCCTCGGAGCGGGCGTAGCCATCGGCGTCGGCGGAGAACGACTTGATCCGACCGTCCGGCGCGAGCACCCCGCCGACCTCGTCGAAGCCGATCGTCACCGCCGGGGTGACAAGAGCATTCACCCCGCCGGCCAGCACCACGTCGGCCTCGCCGGCCCGCAACGCCTGCACTCCGGAGTGCACCGCCACCAACGACGAGGAGCACGCGGTGTCCACCGCGACCGAGGGGCCGCGGAAGTCGTAGAAGTAGGACACCCGGTTGGCGATGATCGAACTTGCGGTGCCGGTGATGGCGTAGGGGTGCGCGGTGCGCGGGTCCATCATCGCCAGGTAGCTGTAGTCGTTGGTGGAACTGCCGATGTAGACCCCGACACTGCCGCCCCGCAACGCCGAGGCCGGGATGCGGGCGTTCTCCAGCGCCTCCCAGGTCAGCTCCAGGGCCATCCGCTGCTGCGGATCGAGGTTGTCGGCCTCCATCTTCGACAGCGCGAAGAACTCGGCGTCGAAGTCCTTGATGTTGGTCAGATATCCGCCGCGGGTGCGGGCCTTGCGGATGCGCTCGGCCAACCGCGGCTCGTCCATGAACTCCGACCAGCGGCCCTCCGGCAGGTCGGTGATGGCGTCGCGGCCCTCCAGCAGCGCGGCCCACATCGCCTCGGGGGTGTTCATATCGCCGGGGAAGCGGGTGGCCAGGCCGACGATGGCGATGTCGGCCACGTCGCGGGCGCGGGTCCAGTCCTCGTCGTCGTCGTCGACTTCCAACTCCGGCTCGCCCTCGACGATCACCGTCGCCAGAGCCTCGATCGTGGGATGCCGGAAGGCGATCGTCGCCGTCAGGGTCACCCCGGTGAGGTCCTCGATGTCGCTGGCCATTGCCACCGCGTCGCGGGAGGACAGGCCCAGTTCCACCATCGGCACGGACTCGTCGATGGAGTCGACGGGCTGGCCGGTGGCGTTAGCCACCCAGTCGCGCAGCCACGCCCGCATCTGGGACACCGTCATCTCGGTGCGGGGTGCGTTCAGCTCCTGCTCGGGAGCGATGACGATCTCGTCCGGCGTATCAGACATGGGTCCTTTGCGTGTTACGCCTCGTCGGGGAAGGCATTGGCAACCTTCCCGGACCGCAGGCTGCCGTCCAGGTATGCCGACCGGCAGGCCCGCCGGCCGATCTTGCCGCTCGAGGTGCGCGGGATGGCCCCGGCCGGGGTGAGCAGCACATCGCGCACCGTGACACCGTGGCGTACCGCGATGGCCGCGCGGATCGCGTCGGCGACCGGGTCGAGGTCCAGTTTGTGCGACCCGGCTGCCCGCTCACCGACGATCACCAACTGTTCGGAGGTGTCGCCTGCGTCGCGCTTGATGCCGGCGTGGGTATTGGCGAAGACCTCGTCGGGCAGCTGATTGGCCGGTACCGAGAAGGCCGCGACGAAGCCGGTGCGCAGGGCCTTGGTGGCCTCCTGGGCGGAGTACTCCAGATCCTGCGGGTAGTGGTTGCGGCCGTCGATGATCACCAGATCCTTGGTGCGCCCGGTGATGAAAAGCTCGCCGTCGTAGTAGGCGCCGAGGTCACCGGTGCGCACCCAGGTGGCGTCGTCGGCCGCGCCCTCGGCGTGCGACGGAGTGGTCCGCGACTTCAGCGTGTTCTGGAAGGTCTCGATGGTCTTCTCCGGCTTGTTCCAGTAACCGGTGCCCATGTTGTTGCCGCTGATCCAGATCTCACCGATCTGGCCGTCGGGCAACTCGGTGGCGCTCTCGGCGTCGACGATCACCGCCCACTCACCGATACCGACCTTGCCGGCACCCGCTTGCGCGACGGCCTTGGGCGAGTCATCGGGGACCGGAACGAACCGGTTGGCGTTGAGTTCGTCGCGGTCGACGGAGATGATCTTCGGCTCTTCGGTCGACGGGGTGGTCGACACGAACAGGGTGGCCTCGGCCAGGCCGTAGGACGGCTTGATCGCCTTGGCCGGGAAGCCGAACGGACCGAACGCGTCGTTGAAGCGCTTGACCGTGGCGGCCGAGATCGGCTCGCTGCCGTTGAGGACGGCCTTGACGTTGGACAGATCCAGCGGCTCCTCGTCGTCCTTTGGCACACCGCGCGCGGCGGCGTGATCGAAGGCGAAGTTCGGGGCCACCGAGATGGTGCCGCCGGTGTCGCCCGGCTGGCGCGCGATCTCCCGCATCCAGCGGATCGGCCGGCGCACGAACGCCGCCGGCGTCATGAACGTGAAGTAGTGACCGATCAGCGACGGCAGCAGTGCGGTCACCAGACCCATGTCGTGGAAGAACGGCAGCCACGACACACCGCGGTCGGCTTCCTCGCCTTCGAGTGCCTCGATCACCTGCACCACGTTGGTGGCCAGATTGAGGTGAGTGATTTGCACGCCCGACGGCACCCGGGTCGAACCCGAGGTGTACTGCAGATAGGCGATGGTGTCCTCGTTGACGGTGTCGATGTGCTCCCAGGTCGCGCCGACCTCGACCGGGATCGCATCGACGGCGATGACGCGCGGGCGTTCCTTGGCCGGACGGGTGCGGAAGAACTTGCGCACTCCCTCGGCGGCTTCGGTGGTGGTGAGGATCGCCGAGGGCTGGCAGTCGTCGAGCACGGCGTGCAGCCGGCCGACGTGTCCGGGTTCGGACGGATCGAACAGCGGCACCGCGATCCGGCCGGAGTACAGCGTGCCGAAGAAGGCCACCAGGTATTCGAGGTTCTGCGGGCACAGGATCGCGACCCGGTCACCGGGTTGGGTCACCTGCTGCAGACGGGCGCCGAGCGCGCGGTTGCGGGCGCCGAAGTCGGCCCACGTCAGTACCTTCGCCACGCCGTCACGTTCGGTGGAGAAATCGAGGAATCGGTACGCCGGCTTGTCACCGCGGACCCGGGCCCACCGTTCGACGTGCTTCACCAGGCTGGCGCCCTCGGGGAAGACGATCCGTCCGTCCTTGATGAACGGGTTATGGAACGGCATACCACTCTCCTGTCAGAACACTCATGCGTCGG
>VERS01000355.1 GCA_018882545.1 Mycobacterium sp. | reverse complement strand
TCCCCACTCGCCATAGCCCGTGGGTAGAAATTGCGACCACCGAACCCCGCTCAACTCCTGCGAAGCAATGGTCGTAATCGCGGTGATCACACCATCTCAGGTTCGGCACCACCCGAACCCCATGATCGGCGAACAGTCGGCCGAGCGCCCGGTTGAGCCACGTCGCTATAACACGAAATTGCGGCGGCGCCTCATCCCAGATTGAGAAATCTGGAGACGTGATCCCCCAGAGCCCTTCGAACTGGGAGATGAACCGCTCCGGATTTCGGATCAATCGGCGCAATTTCCTCTCGTCGACGTAGAAGTTCGCGAGTACAAGCCGGCGTTCGGTCGCCTTTCCGATCTTGTCGTAGGCCAGCATCTCCGTCGGCAGGTCTTGAACCGGTATGAGTGGCAAGACCGGGATCTGATAGTCGGTAACGACCTCGGCCCCGAGCGGGAACCACGGCGGCATGCCCATGACGAGCATCCGGAGAACCTCTTCGATGAGGCCTTCATTACTACGGAGACGGGGGTGGCGGGTTACCATCCAAAAGTCCCTTCTGTGCTTTGCCGCGCTGATCGGACGTTTTCGACGGTTGCTGCCGTCGGGATTGGCTGGGTGGGTGCTTGCAGGCGCCCACCCAGCACTCATTTGGTGTGTGTTTAATCGGCGAATTCCTCTCTCTACGTGCCGATTTCGCTCATTCGCGTCGGCCATCGTCGCCATCTCGACGCCTGGGATAGGGGGCGTCGGATGACTTCAGTATCGGGCACGGCGCCGACAATCAGGCCACGACACGCCGTAGGGAACACAAAATATGGGACTAATCTCCACTCCTCGACACAGCATGTTGTGTCGACGGGGCTTTACCGGCCCACTTGACCAGCGGTCAAGTGGCTCGGAGTTCAGGAGGGAGTTACGCCGCGTGCACACAGTCGCAGTTAACGTGCATTGGCAGACGCAACGCGCGCCGAACATCGCGGAGGCGTCCAGCCAGTCGACACGTTCTCCTGACAGGAGTGCCAGTGCAGCCCAAGCCGCCGCCGCCCAGGGCCGTCCGTTGTGGCGGCTCTGCTTGGCCAGTCGGTACACCGACGCGCCATCGAGCAAAAGCGCCCCGCCAACCGTGCGGGTCACAGTGATTTCTCCCAGCCGGCCCTTTCGCCGGAATCATCGGCCCCGACTGCTCGGTATACCGAAACATGCCGAGGGCGAAGCAGATTGATGCGACCTACACAAACCAGCAACTCGCTGCACAGATGCAAGCGGAAGGCTTCAACGTCATCGCGAATGTCCGGCTCAACGGAGCTGACTCGATCCCGTGGGCGTTGGCGGGCATCCCCGACCGCTCGACGCTGGCAATCGGGATACATGGCTGCATCAGATCGCTCGCCAATCGGCCGCATGTCGTCGCGGAAATAAAGATGATCTGCGACAACTGCCAACCGTCGGACCTTGTCGTGTACGGAAGCGACGCCTACCGCGTGCTCGATCATCCACGGGAACGCGGCATTCGAGTCCATGTGTTCACCGCAGATACGTGGTGCCGTTCAACCGATCGGCGGACAGCATGAGTAAACCGCGCAGCATGCTCGTAGGGAAACCCGACCACGCCTTTCGCACAGTCCGCGGATTCACCACCGTGCTCCACTTCGGTAAACAGGCCAAGCACATACGCGGCCAGCCGAATCACGACCCCACTAAATCCGAGATCACCGTCAGCATCACCGAATTGCAGAACCTCGTCGAACTCAGAGCGGGCTCCGGCAAATGGAACCGGCAAGGAACCCGCGAAACCATCGACTTTGGCGTCGTTATCGGCGTACATCGTGACGGCAGCACTGGAAAATCCACGCCCAGCAGTTGGGGAACAATTCACTATTTCAAATCGGGTGCACACCTCGTGCCGGCTAATCCAGATCGCCACTGAAGGAGAAAACGATGGGATGGTTTCACCCCGAAGAGGCGGCGACGATCGGCGCCGTGATGAAATACGCTGACCGCAACCCTAATAGTGGTTATCGCGTCGAGTTCACCGACGGTGAGGGCTACATTTGCACCTACTTCACCGACTACGAGAGTGAGAACAGCGGCGATCTGGACATCGAAATGGATGACCCGAGATACGACGAGTTCTACCAGATCTGGATGACGGTTCTAGAGACCCTCGTACCCGGCCACCGCGGCTCCGAGGACACTCTGACAATCGACTACCGCGACTTCCCCGCTTCGATCGTCGACGCCGACACCGGGGCCGTCATCTATCCGGCACACACGACGAGCAGGCCAACCTCGTGAGGCCATCTACTTCTGTTCGCCGGGGTCAGGGTTGTTCGCCTCGAACTGCTCGGACTGCTCGCGTTGAGCCGGGGTGAGCCGGTTGGACAGGTCTCGCCAGGTAATGGTTTCGTTGGTCATTGGTGTTGCGCTCCTCTGGTTAGGAGCCACGTCGTGTCTTGCATGTACCCTGAACCGCACCGGGTTTCGTGCACACCTTTATGTGTGTCGGGTTGCACGAAACCCGGGATGGTTCACTCGGTTGTCGGGAGTATCTATCGGGTGGCCGACAATTTCGCCGTCCTAAATCGGGCATTGTGGTGACCCGCGCAGCTCCTTCGCTCACTTCTGCCCCCACATACCTCACGGAAAGACACATCATATCGTTACTGATATAGTCAAGCGGTGCCTGGCGAGAAGAAAGTCGTCTGGATCGGTACCTCGCTCGACGACCTCCGGGACTTCCCGAAGGACGCCCGCCACGATGCCGGCTTCCAACTCGAACAGGTGCAACTGGGTCTGGAGCCAGATGACTGGAAGCCCATGCCTGCCGTCGGCGCGGGCTGTCGGGAAATCAGGATCCGGACTGCCGATGGAGCCTTTCGAGTGTTCTACGTGACGAAGTTTGGCGACTCGGTGTTCGTCTTGCACTGCTTCACCAAGAAGTCGCAGAAGACTGCCCAGAGAGACATAACGATCGGCGCTCAGAGGTATTCGGAAGCCAAGCAGCAGTATGAACGGGAAGGGAGAGCACCGGGATGAGCGTGTGGGATGACATCGCCGACGACGCCACTGAGGCCGAGAACCTCAAACTCCGGGCGGCACTGATACGCGCTATCCGCACTCGGGTCGATGAGATCGGATGGTCAAAGACTGTCGCTGCCCAGAACCTGGGCATCACCCAGCCCCGCCTGTCCGATCTCTACCGAGGCAAGATTTCGAAGTTCTCGATCGACGCATTGGTGGAGATCGCGTCAAAACTTGGGATTCACGTTCGTGTTGAAGTCGAGCCGCATTTCGCAGTTCCCAACGGCAGCTGAGTCGGCCCTTGAACGACGCTGTGTTGCCCTTGACCACCTTGACCATCGGTCAAGTGGCCCCGAATTCAGGGGGGAGTTACGGCGCGTGCACAGTCGCATCTAACAGGCATTGGCAGGCACAACGTGCACAGAATGCCGCCAGGGCCCCTGTTCCAGACCACCCTAGCGGGCCCTTGGGACCCGGATTGGTCCCAACACCGACCTGGACCACCGAATCGGCAGCAAACAGACAAAGCAAAACCGCTGCTCAGAGCCGGTTTTTTGGTCGGGCTGACAGGATTTGAACCTGCGACCACTTGACCCCCAGCTTAAAAACCCGTGTTCGCCCGGGTTCGCCGGTGCCCGCTTCCTAGCAGCTAGAAACGGGTTTTGAGCGGTCTAGCTACCGTTGCCTGCGGGTTCGGTTTCCGACCCGGTTGGGGTACGCGTTGGGGTACCAAAACAGTTTGCTCTGTCGCCCGTATCCAAGCCCGTCGGCGCGGCCTTCGACTCATCAGCTACAGCGCGAC
>VERS01000354.1 GCA_018882545.1 Mycobacterium sp. | reverse complement strand
CGTTCCTGCTGGGGGTCACGAACCTGGCCGTCCCGCCCTACAAGTCGTGTTTCCTGGCCATGATGCGGCGCTTCAACGCCAGGGGCGTGACCGAGATCAACGGCCATCTGCTCTACGCCCTGCCGGAGGACGAATACGCCGCAGCAGACGCCTGGCTGGAGGCCAAAGGCATCGCCGCCCTGATCGACGAGGCAGCGGTCACCTGGACCGGCGACCGGACAGGCTCGCTGGACGCCCTCGTCGACCGGGTGGAATCGCAGTTCGTCGACGTCTGGCAGTCCGATGCGGGTCTGGACACCTTCGGCAACGCCGTCGCCGAAGTGCTGCGTTTCAAGGACAGCGAGGGCGAGGCGCTGGCGATGAAGCCCGCCGACTGGATCGAGTTCGCGCGGACAGCCCCCCTGCATACGGCCCGCAGGAAGGCCGCCGAGCTCGGCGTCGACGCCGCGTGGGACTGCGAGTTGGCCCGCACCCCGGAGGGCTACTACCAGGTACGCGGCGGCATCCCGTACGCGATCGCGAAATCGCTTGCAGCGGCGCCTTTTGCCGATCTGCTCTGGATGGAGACCAAGACGGCAGACCTGGCCGAGGCTCGGGAGTTCGCGGAAGCAGTGCACGCGGTGTATCCGGACAAGATGCTGGCCTACAACCTGTCCCCCTCGTTCAACTGGGACACCACCGGCATGAGCGATGAGCAGATGCGTCGCTTCCCGGAGGAACTGGGCAAGATGGGGTTCGTCTTCAACTTCATGACCTACGGCGGTCACCAGGTCGACGGGGTGGCGGCAGAGGAGTTCGCCACCGCGCTGCGCCAGGACGGCATGCTCGCCCTGGCCCGGCTGCAGCGCAAGATGCGGCTGATCGAATCCCCCTACCGCACACCGCAGACCCTGGTCGGCGGGCCGCGCAGCGATGCGGCCCTGGCCGCCTCCTCCGGCCGAACAGCCACCACCAAGGCGATGGGCGAGGGGTCAACCCAGGTGCAGCACCTGGTGCAGACCGAAGTTCCCAAGAAGCTGCTGGAGGACTGGCTGGCCCTGTGGAGCGAGCACTACAAACTCGGCGAGCGGCTGCGGGTGCAGTTGCGGCCGCGCCGGGCCGGCTCGAATCTGCTGGAGCTGAGCATCTTCGGCGACAAGGCCGACGAGAAACTCGCCGACGTGGTGTTCGACCCGATCACCGACCGTCAGGGCCGCAGCATCCTGACCGTGCGGGACCAGAACACCTACTCGGCCAAGCTGCGCCAGAAACGGCTGATGACGCTGGTCCACCTGTGGCTGGTGCATCGGTTCAAAGCCGATGCGGTGTACTACGTGACGCCCACCGAGGACAACAAGTACCAGGCCGAGAAGATGCAGGGCCATGGGATCTTCCGCAACGTCAACAAGGATGTCGGCGAGATCATCGTCGCCGACATCGACGCGGATCGCATCGACGAACTGCTCGCACCGGACCGCAAGGCCCTGCAGAGGCTGATCCGCAAAGAGGACTAGGGCTCACCCGCTAACACCGGGCCAGCACCTTAGCCATCGCATCCTTCTCCTTGGCTGACAGCCACAGCCCGTAGGCGGTCTTCACCTCGATCTGCCGGGCGACGAAGTCACAGCGGAACGTTTCATTCGGCGGCAGCCAGGCCGCCGCATCCCGAAAGGCCTTGTCGAAATTGGCTTCTGGACTGACGGCGAGCAGGTTTCGAGGATCATTGGCGAAGTCCAGCCGCCGTTGCGGATCCCAGGTTCGCGCCCCCTTGTACCAGGCATCGGCCAGTGCGACGATGTGGTCGATCTCCACGCTGTTGGAGGTCTGCGGGCCGCGCACGAAGGCGATGACAGACCCGGTGTAGGGGTCGACCAGAGTGCCGCTCTGGGCGAAGCAGGTGAGGGGCCGCACCACCAGATCTGTCAGGTCGCGGCGCAGGATGTCGTCTCGGGTGTTACAGCCATTCCTACCGAATTCCACGTCGACGTCATCGCTCCAGGCTTGGCCAAACTGGGAGCGCCGGAAGTCCGCGGTCCGGTCCCAGCCCCGCACCGGCAGATCGTTGAGTTGCCGGCGCGCGGCGTCGTAGCGCATCGACGTGCGCGGCGTTTCGGGTTCGCCGGCCCGCCAAGTTGGCGACGGACCCGACAGGCTCTCCGCCGACCGGCGCTGCCACAGCAGCACTCCCACACCAACGCCGATCAGGAGCACGGTCAGCAGGGCGGCTAACCCGCGGCGGCGCCACCGCTTGGCGGAAGCACCGGTCTTGCCTGCAGCCACTTGACGGTTTTAGCACCCCCGCACCCGGCGGAGCTCGGGAGCACCAACCTGAATCGGCCAGCCCAACCGGGCTGGTTCATCGACGACCTTTCCCAAAGCCGCACCTAACCGCCGGTGTCGTTGCTACCTTGCCGTGCAGCACTCGCGTGGTGGCAGGCACGCGAGACCGCCCTGGGAACCGGACGAAAGGATGGCGCCGCATGCAACGGACCCCGTTACTCGGTGAGTGTTCTGCGGAGTTCTTCGGAACCATGCTGCTGATTCTCTTCGGCTGCGGCGTGGTCGCCCAGGTGGTGACCGGCGGGACGCCGTTGTCGACCGCACCCGGGGCCACCGGCGACTACAACTCGGTGGCCTGGGGATGGGGTCTCGGCGTGGCGATGGCGGTCTATGTCGCCGGGCGACTCAGCGGAGCGCATCTCAATCCAGCCGTGACTGTCGCGCTGGCGACGTTCAAGGGCTTTCCGGCCCGCAAGATCGCGCCCTACATCGCCGCCCAGGTGGCCGGTGCTTTCGCCGGTGCGCTGCTGGTCCGGTTCAACTACAGCGATCTCATCGCCAAGGTCGACCCGCAGCACACCAAGGCAACGCAGGGCATTTTCTCCACATCGCCGGACGGCGGTGTCTCGATACTGACTGCCTTCTCCGACCAGGTCATCGGGACCGCGATACTCGTGGCGGTGATCTTCGCGCTCACCAGTGCGGTCAACAACCCGCCGCTGTCGAACCTGGGACCGCTGGTCATCGGGCTTCTGGTGGTCGCGATCGGACTGGGCTGGGGTGCCAACGCCGGCTACGCCATCAACCCGGCCCGCGACTTCGGCCCGCGCCTGGCGTCGTGGCTGACCGGCTACAGCGACGCGTGGTACTCGGCCAATGGTCCTGAGCTGTACTTCTGGCTTCCGATCATCGCGCCACTGATCGGTGGTCTCATCGGTGGCGCGCTGTTCGTGTTCTGCATCGAACGCTTCCTGCCCCAGGCGATCACCAACCCGGCTGAGATCGGGGTCGTGGAGCCCACCCCGCTGCGTTAGCAGGAATCCCGGGCGCGACCGTCGTTTTCATGTCCGAGTCCGAGCGCGCCGCGGGAATTGCATCGGCGTCGATGCGGCAGAATGCCGCCTATGAGCGATGTCACCATTAAATCCCTGACCGACGGCCCGCTGGAAGTGACCGGCGAGGTCGAGATCCTCGCCTCCGACGGCTCTCTGGTGAAGCAGACCGGCAAATGCTTCCTCTGTCGTTGCGGCCAGTCGGAGAAGAAACCGTTCTGCGACGGGTCACACAAGCGCGAGGGCTTTGCCGCCCTCTGACGCCGGTCCTGGTGCCCGTGCGCGCAGACCGGTGGCTAAGATAACCCGATGACCTCTCCCGGATTCTCCCGCACTGTGCTCTTGGGTGCCGGTGCCGCCCTGCTGGCTGTGGGTGCGCTGACCGGTTGCACCCAGACCACCGAGAAGGACGCCCCCGCAACAAGTTCGAAGCCTGAGCCCACCACGGCGAGTTCATCGGCTCCGGCCGTCTCGCCCACCGAGAAGGCGCTCAGCCCGAGCG
>VERS01000353.1 GCA_018882545.1 Mycobacterium sp. | reverse complement strand
GATGCACAGCCCGCACGGTCAGCAAGTGCTCGGCCGGTTCCTGCACGAGTTCGCCGGCATCGGCGCCACCTGGACCCCGGCCAACATCGCCGAGACGCTGGTGGAGTCGGTACGCGACCAGATCGGCGACGGTCGCGCCATCTGCGGCCTGTCCGGGGGAGTGGACTCCGCGGTGGCCGCCGCGCTGGTTCAACGCGCCATCGGTGACCGGCTGACGTGTGTGTTCGTCGATCACGGACTGCTGCGGGCCGGGGAACGCGAACAGGTGCAGCGCGACTTCGTCGCGGCCACCGGTGCGCGACTGGTGACCGTGGACGCGGCCGACCGGTTCCTGGAGGCGCTCACCGGGGTCGGCAACCCCGAAGGCAAGCGCAAGATCATCGGCCGCGAGTTCATCCGCGCATTCGAGGGCGCCGTCCGCGATCTGGCCCGCCCGGGCTCCGACGAGCACGTCGGGTTCCTGGTTCAGGGGACGCTGTATCCCGACGTGGTCGAGTCCGGCGGCGGCAGCGGCACCGCCAACATCAAAAGCCACCACAACGTCGGCGGGCTGCCGCCCGACCTGAAGTTCAGCCTGGTCGAACCGCTTCGGCTGTTGTTCAAAGACGAAGTCCGCGCGGTCGGCCGCGAACTCGGTCTGCCCGAGGATATCGTTGCGCGCCAACCCTTCCCGGGACCCGGTCTGGGGATCCGGATCGTCGGCGAGGTGACCGCCGAGCGGTTGGACACCCTTCGCCGGGCCGACCTGATCGCCCGGGAGGAACTCACCTCGGCGGGCCTGGACCAGCAGATCTGGCAGTGTCCGGTGGTGCTGCTGGCCGACATCAGGTCCGTCGGCGTGCAGGGCGACGGCCGCACCTACGGCCACCCGATCGTGCTGCGGCCGGTTTCCAGCGAGGATGCCATGACTGCCGACTGGACCCGGGTGCCCTATGAAGTGCTGGAACGGATTTCGACCCGGATCACCAACGAGGTGCCCGAAGTCAATCGGGTGGTGCTGGATGTGACCAGCAAGCCGCCGGCCACCATCGAATGGGAGTGATCCGGCGGGTTGCTACAGGCCCGGCAGGCAGTTGACGAAGGGAATGTAGCCCTTGCACAGTTCAAAGATGTTGGGCTGGTTGGGCGGCGGCGGGGCCGGCGGTATCGGCGTCGGAAACAGGTTGGGGCCCTCCCAGTAGCGGGCCGGGGCGCCAGTGATGACGTCGTAGTCGAAGTAGTAGGTGTGGCAGACGTTCATATCCCACATCAGGTCGGTGGGTGCGCGCGGCGGATCGTTGGGCATCGGCTGGCCCGGGCACCACTGGAACGGCCCGTAGACGTAGGCCTGGGCGGTGCCGGCCCCCAGCCACAACCCGGCCGCTGCGGGGATGGCCAGCAGGGCGACGGCGCGGCGACCGGCTGCGCTTCCCATAGCGGTGCGTCCCATAGCGGCAGGATACGGCGTGGCTAAGTCCTTGACGCCGATTCGATTTCGGCGATCGCCGCATCCAGAGCGGCGTCGAAGTCGTGGTCGCTCTGCTGGGCGGTCAGCCCTTCGGTGAGAGCGCGGGAGAAACTGGCGATCATGCCGTGGTTGCGGGACAACCGCTGACAGGCCTCGGCGCGGGTGTAGCCGCCGGACAGTGCGAGCACCCGCATGACCCGGGGATCGTCGACCAGATCGCGGTAGAGGTCGTCGGACTCGGGCAGGGTCAGCTTGAGCATGATCCGCCGGCCCTCCGCCAGGGTGCCCAGACCGGCGATGATCGACTCCTTGAGTTGGCCCTCGGCATCAGCTTTGGCGGGGCTGTGGATGTCGATCTCGGGTTCGATGATCGGTACCAGCCCACCCGCCAGGATCTCGGCGGCGACGGCAAACTGCTGCTGGACCACGGCGTCGAGTCCGCGGCCGGGCATGCTGATCAGTGACCGCATCTTGGTGCCGAAGATGCCCGCGTCCCGGGCCCGGGCGAGCAGGTCGTCCAGGCCGGGAATCGGTTTCATCAGCTGCGCACCGTCCCGTTCGGCGGCCAGGCCCTTGTCCACCTTGAGGATCGGCACGATGCTCTTGACGTTCCACAGGTAGTCCGCGGTCGGTCGGCCTTCGATGTGGCGGTCCATGGTGTCCTCGAACAGGATGGCCGCCAGTATCCGTGTCCCGTCGAAGCTGGGGCTGGTGATGATCCGGGTCCGCATCCGGTGGACGAGGTCGAACATCTGCTCGTCGCCGGTGTAGGCGTCATCGGGGATTCCGTACAACCGCAGCGCTTTGGGTGTGCTGCCGCCGCTCTGGTCGAGGGCGGCGACGAAACCGTGGCCGGAGGCCATCTTCTCGGCCTGTTCGAGGTGCATGAGCCTTATGTTGCCAAACCGCCTGTGGTGCCAAACGCACTTGACGGCTGTCGGGGGGCGGGTGTTTACTCAGCTGATCGAACATATTTTCGAAAACAGGTGACGTCGATCCCAGTCGGAGGCGGGCGATGACGGCGGCAATTGCTCTGGAGAACCAGCAGCGCGACCGTGCTGAACAGCTAGAACAGCTGCGTCGCCAGATGGCGGCGGTCTCCGGCAAGGTGGGTGTCCGCTGGCGTCCCGGCCACTCCGCAGCAGACCCTCTGCCTGCTTCTGAATCTTTGCTGGCAGTCCCGGATGCGCTGGCTGAGCTGTTCCCGGCCGGGTTGCCCAAGGGGATGGTGGCGGTGCTCTCGGGTGCCCGTTCGCTGCCGGTGGGAATGGCCGCGGCGGTGACCGGAGCCGGTGGCCACGTGGCCGTGGTCGGGCTGCCCGACTTCGGCCTGCTGGCCGCCGCCGAGATGGGGGCGGACCTCAGCCGGCTGGCGGTGATCCCGCAGCCGGGCGCTGATCCGGTCGAGGTGGCGGCCGTCCTGATGGACGGGATGGACCTGGTGGTACTCGGACTGGCCGGCCGCAACGTCCCGGCCACCCGGTCGCGGGCGGTGGTGGCCCGGGCGCGGCAGCGGGGGTGCACCCTGCTGGTCACCGGGGGGCAGTGGCAGGGCGCATCCATGCGGATGGAGGCCCGGGTGTGCGGGTATGAGATCACCGGCGGCCCGCGGGGTGGCCCGCCGGTGCCCGGTTGCGGCCGGATCAGCCGGGTGCGGGTGTCCGTCCAGGCCCGGGGCCGACCGTGAACGTGCGGGTTCTGGCCCTCTGGTGCATGGACTGGCCGGCTGTGGCCGCGGCGGCGGCCGCCGGGTTGCAGCCCACCACCCGGATCGCGGTCACCTGCGCCAACCGGGTGGTGGCCTGTTCGGCGTCGGCCCGCCAGGCGGGGGTGCGGCGGGGTCTGCGGCGCCGCGAGGCCCAGGCCCGCTGCCCGCAGGTGCACATCGCCCTCGCCGACCCGAACCGTGACGCACGGTTCTTCGAAGCGGTGATCGCCGCGGTGGACGACGTGGTGCCCCGGGCCGAGGTGCTCAGGCCGGGTCTGCTGGTGCTGCCGGTGCGTGGCGCGGCCCGCTACTTCGGTTCCGAGCAGGCGGCCGGTGAACGCCTGATCGATGCCGTCGCCGCCGCCGGCGCGGAATGCCAGATCGGGGTCGCCGACCAGTTGGCCACCGCGGTGTTCGCCGCCAAGGCCGGCCTGCTGGTGGCACCCGGTCAGGATGCGGCTTTCCTGTCCGGATTGCCCATCAGGGAGTTGGCCGGTGAACCCAGCTTGTCCGGGCCAGGCCGGACGGAGCTGGCTGATCTGTTGTGGCGCATGGGAATCCGAACTCTGGGCCAATTCGCGGCATTGCCCCGCGGCGACGTCGAATCCCGGTTCGGAACCGATGCGGTGGTCGCCCACCGGGTTGCCCGCGCAGAGCCCGGCCGTAGCC
>VERS01000352.1 GCA_018882545.1 Mycobacterium sp. | reverse complement strand
CACCCAGTCCTTCGTAACCGCGCTGCAGGAGAACATCGGCGACGTCAACTCCATCGTCGATAACGCCCCGCCGATCTTCGCCAGCCAGGTGCAGTCCGCCGGCGCGATCTACCAGTGGGCCGCCAACCTCAACTCGCTGACCGCACAGGCCAAGGAGCAGGACGGGGCGATGCGCAGCATCCTGCAGGAGGCCGCACCGACCGCCCAGGAACTGAACACCCTGTTCGTCAACACCCAGGACGCCCTGCCGCAGACGCTGGCCAACCTGTCGATCGTCACCGAGTTGCTCAGCCGCTACAACAAGGGGGTGGAGCAGGCGCTGGTCCTGCTGCCCCAGGCGCCGATCGCCGGGCAGGCCGTCGCCGCGCCGTTCCCCGGCGAGGCATCACTCGACCTGGCGCTGTCGATCAACCAGCCGCCGCCGTGCCTGACCGGCTTCCTGCCGGCGGCGGAGTGGCGCTCCCCGGCCGATACCAGCCTGAAGCCGGTCGAAGACGGGTTGTACTGCAAGGTGCCGCAGGAGACTCCGTCGAACACCGTCCGCGGCGCCCGTAACATTCCGTGCGTCGACGTGCCAGGCAAGCGGGCGGCCACGCCCATGGAATGCCGCAGCGATGAGCCCTACGTCCCGCTGGGCACCAACCCCTGGTACGGCGATCCGGCCCAGATCCTCACCTGCCCGGCCCCCGGCGCCGCCTGCGATCAGCCGGTCAACCCCGGGACCGTGATCCGGGCGCCATCGATCAACAATGGGATGAACCCGCTGCCGGCCGATCTGCTGCCGCCGCCCACTCCGGCGGCCGTCGATGCTCCGACCGCGCCGGGGCAGGGCACCGTGGAGTGCAACGGCCAGCAGCCCAACCCCTGCAACTACACTCCCAGTGGCCCACCGGCGACGAAAATGTCGGCGACCTACAATGCGGCCAGTGGTGAGATCGTCGGGCCGGATGGCACGACGTACACCGTTCAGAACTCGACCACAACAGGAGACGACGGATGGAAGGAGATGCTGGCTCCGGCCGGCTGACCCCAACCCCGCCACTCACAGCTGACGAGAGACCGGATCCCGACCTCAGCGCTCGCGTGGATGACGCCGGGGATTCCCCGGAGCCCGACTCCCGGCTGTCCGACTCTAGGCTGTCCGGCTCGCGGCTGAACCGGGTAATTGGCGGCATCGCCGCAGCCGCCCTTGTCCTCGTGGCTGCCGGTGTGCTGGCACTGTTCGGGCAGCGGGGTAGCACAAAGGCGGTCGACGATGAGGCGGTCGCGGTCGCCGCGGCGAAAGACTGCATTACCGCGACGCAGGCCCCAGATGTCAAAGCGATGGCCGAGAGCCAGCGCAAGATCGTGGAATGCTCGTCGGAAAACTATGCGGCGCAGGCGAATCTGTACAGCGGCCTGCTCTTCGACGCTTACCAGACGGTGAACGCCCAGGTGAAGGTCGTCGATATGAGGGCGGCGGCTGAGAAACACAACCCGGACGGCTCCATTGACGTGTTGGTTGCTACCCGGGTGGCGATGTCGAACACCCAGCAGCAGGATCAGGAGCTCAGCTACCGGCTGCGGGTGCGCATGGTGCCCTCCGGGGGGACTTTCAAAATCGACAACATCGAACCGGTGAGCAAGTGACGGTCGCGCTGGACAGCGCAGAGACCATCGCGAACCCGGCCGGCTGGTGGACCCGAGCGGGAGCCTTTGCCATCGACGTGCTGGCCGGGGCGGCGGCGGTGGCGGCGCTCCTGATGACCGCCTGGTCGTCGCCTGAACGCGGTTGGGTGCGGTGGCTGTGTCTGGTGTTGGCGGCGCTGACGCTGCTGGCCGTCGCCGTCAACCGGCTGCTGTTGCCGACCGCGACGGGCTGGAGCCTCGGGCGCGCGGTCTTCGGCATCGCGGTGGTAGACCCCCGCGGGGGGGCGATCGGGCCGTGGCGGTTGCTGGTCCGAGATCTGGCGCATCTGCTGGACACCATCCCGCTGTTGCTGGGCTGGCTGTGGCCGCTCATCGACCGGCGTGGACGCACGTTCGCCGACCTGCTGGTCGGTACTGAAGTGCACCAGATGCCGGACCCGCGAGTCGCGGAACACCAGGTGCCCGACCACCAGGTGCCGGGCCCGAGGCCGGACTGGCGCCGATTGGCCGGGGCCGCTGTCGCCGGAGCCGCCGCGCTATCGGTCTTGGCGGCCGCGTTGGCTTATGCCAGCACCTACCGCGAGCAGCGAGCGGCGGATCGGGCCCGCAGCCAGATCGCCGACGCCGGACCGAAGATCGTGACCGACATCCTCAACTACACGACCCAGACGGTCGATGAGGACTTCACGCGGGCCCAGTCGCTGGTCACCGACGCTTACCGGCCGGAGTTGGTCAAGCAGCAGGAGGCGGTCCGCAAGGCGCCCGTCACCAACGACTATTGGGTGAGCAACAGCGCAGTCCTGGCATCCACGGTGGACCGGGCCACGATGCTGATGTTGTTGCAGGGCCAGCGTGGTGCCGAGCCCAATCAACGGTTCGTCTCCGCTTCGCTGCGGGTGGACTTTGAAAAGACGGGCGCCAACGACTGGAAGATGTCCAATCTGGCCGTCTTAGCAGCGCCGAGCCCTGCTGCTGACGCGCCTCAGCCGGATGGACCCAAGCCGGATGGACCCAAGCCGGATGGGCCCAAGCCGGATGCGCCCAAGCCTGATGCGCCCAAGCCGGATCCGCCCAAGTCGGATGGGGGTGGACGGTGAGCCCTCGGCGCAGGGTTGGACCGGATCAACGGCCGAGCTTCCGGATGCCCGACCCACAGCCTTCGCGACGCCGACTGGCGGTAATCGGTGCGCTCGCGGCGGCCGTGGTCATCGCTGCGGTGACGATCAGCGCCGTGGTCTTCGTCAAGAGCGAGACCGACCGACGCGCACAGATCCGGGATGCGGCGGTTCTAGGTTTCGTCCGGACGTTCATCACCCAATACACCTCGCCGGATCCGTTCAACGCCAACGCCTACGCCGACCGCGTGCTCGCACTCGGCACCGGTAATTTCGCCAAGCTGTACTCCGAACGGATGAACGAGGTCGTCATCCAGGTGGCTCGGGCAGAACGGGGATTCGGTACGGTCCAAGAGGTCGGAATCGAACGTTGGAACAACGACGGCAGCGCCAGCGTCATCGCGGTGGCGAATATGACGACGAAACTGCCTGACGGCAAGACGTTCGACAGCAACAGCCGCTGGGAAGTCACGGCGGTTCAGGAAGGGGACCAGTGGAGAGTCAGCGATCTGATTCAGGTGCTGTGAGCGAAGAGGCCGACGTCGCCGACGCCGGAGTGGTGACCGCGGCTGCGGACAGCGCAACGGACAGCGCCTCGGACAGCTCCTCCGACGACGATTCCGTCGACCCCGGCGACGATTCCGTCGACGCGCAGACGCCGGTAGTCAAAACCTCCCCGGCGGTCAAAAAGCCTCCCGCCCTGCGGACTTGGATTGTCGAGCACAAGCGGACGGTTGCGGTGGCGGCGGTAGCGTCCTTTGTCGTTGCGGGTGCTTTCGCCGGTGCCGCGCTGCAGCCCTATCTGGCCGATCGGGCCGTGGTGGCTACCAAGATGAAGGTAGCTCGGACGGCCGCAGAGGCGATCACCACCCTGTGGAGCTACACGCCCGAGGATATGGATCGGCTCTCGGACCGCTCCGCGCGTTTCCTCGGCGGGGGTTTTGAGGAGCAGTACCGCACGTATGTCGATGCCATCGCCGCCACCAACAAGCAGGCAAAAGTGACCAGTACCACGCAGGTCGTCGGTGCGGCGGTGGAGTCGCTGCGTGGGGCTCCCGAGGCAACCGAGGCCACCGCCCTGGTCT
>VERS01000351.1 GCA_018882545.1 Mycobacterium sp. | reverse complement strand
CGCTCCGCCCAGACCGGGCCCGTTGAAGATCGTCGCCTGCTTGTTGCCGAGGTTCGGCAGCAGCGAGGGCGCGGCCGCCGGGAAGTAGTTCATGCTGATCGGCGTGCCGTCGAAGGAGTCGACGACGTAGGTGTAGGCGACCTGCTTGCCACCGGTCAGTCCCCCGACGTTCACCGACACCGTCGTGGTCGCGGACGCTCCGATCAGTGGCACGAGGAGGCTGCTGATGAGCGGAAGTTGTTGCAGCAGTGAGATGATCGGCGCGGCGAGCGCCCCGATCAGCGGGATGCTGGTGATGGTCTGGTTGAACTTGGTGTTCTCGCTGACCCGGACCGTGAAGGTCTGCGTGCCCGTCGGGGTCGGGAAACTGGTCGGCTTAGCGGGGTCGATCCAGGTGGCGTAGGGCAGGAAGGTGAAGCTCCCGGCACCACCCTTGGCCCCGACGGGCAGCAGCGGGTCGAGGGCCTTCGGGACGTTGCCGAAGTTCGCCTTGCCGCCGTTGGACGAGTCGACGAGGGAGTAGGTGAGCTTGCACTCTGAGCTGCCCGTACCGCACCCGCTGGCGCTGGTGACGTTGAGGTTGCCCTGCAGGATTCCGTCGTAGTAGGCGGTCACCGGGGCGAAGGTCAACGGCCCGGAGTCGGCCTTGGCCGCCGGGGCCGAGGCTGCGGTGGTCACCGGCAGGACGGCGGTCTTGGGCTGCGGTGTCACCTCCTCGACGGGTCCCGGGTCGGCGTAGGCCACCGCTTCGGGCCCCTCGAGGGCGACCGGTATCGGATCGGGTCCACCGGTGGCCGGTTCGGTCGCCTCGTCGAACACCTCGGTGAGTTCACCGGCGGGTGGCTCCTCGAAGACGGGGTCGATGTGAATCAGCGGTTCGGGCTCGGCTTGGGGTTCGACTGCGACGGCCCCCGGCTCCCCCGATGGGGCGTCGGGTGCATCGACGGCCGCAGCGGCACCTCGGCGGGTGCCCGAGACGCTCGACGCGGTGGCGCTATCGGCCGAAGTGCTGCCCGAATCCCCGTTCGCGCCACCTCTTTCCGCTACCGCCACCCCCGCCCCGGCGAAGACTCCCACGCCGATCCCCAGGGCCACCGCCAGGCTCCCGACCCGACCGACAAACTGTGATGCGCTCATGATGCCCTCCATTGATGTGATAGCAACCTGAGAGCACGGTAAACCCGTCGCACCTGCATCCGGTCGATTTCGCCGAAACGCGGAGTCTTTCGCGATAGCGGCATCCGGTGTCCCCAGACCGCACGGGGAGGTGCAGCCGTCAGTCGAGGAGGGGCGAAGTCAGCCCTGAAGACCCGAACCCGCCGAGGATGATCCTCGGCGGGGTTCGGCCCCGGTGCGGCCGCGACCGTTGCGGGCTACGGAACGAGGGAATCGAGTGGGTTGTACCCGACGGTGTTGCCGCCGAGAACAGGCGTGTCCGGGTTGTACCCGGCTGCCGGCAGTTCGACCGTGACGTCGCTGATGTCCACCGACCAGATTACGTTGTTGTTCTTGTACAGCGAGGTATTGGCGACGAGTTGCAGGGTCAGCGACGCCCCGACCGCGTCCGGAGGGCTGTACACGATATTGGCCAGCGGGAACGCATCGACGGTGCGCTCCTTCCCGTCGAGGGTTACCGGGATGGGGGTGCTGATATTCCCGACCACCTGGCCGGTGGCATTGTCGACGATCTGGGCATAGACGGCCTTGGCGTTGCCGCGCCCCGAGTAGGTGAAGCTCACCTTGGGCTCACCGACCACCGTGACGCAGGGACCAGACCCCAACTTTTTGGTGCCGCACTTGTCCGTCACCTCATTCTTCGGGACCGGGATAACGACTTCGACCGCGTTCGTGGCTTTGGTGGCGAACACCTGGTTCAGCGGGAACTCGCAGGCCTGCTTGATGCTCTCACACACCGCCCCGGCGGGATCCTGAGCCGTCAACGGCCCGGACACGCTGGTGAACGAATTGATACGTCCGCCATCGACATTGGCGCCGACGATGGGATCCAAGTTGTAGAACTCTTGATTCCACGGTTCGAAAGAATTGGTTGAAGTCAGTGCCACTCCGTTCTGGTCCCAGAATTGCCAGTTTGGGATCAGGCCCATTACGGTCGTCAGCACTTTCCAGGTGTTGTCGAATACCACGGGGCTGCCCTCGATCTTGATGGGCGGGTCGATTGGGTAGTCCTTGAGGTACTGCTTCGCGTACGCGTTTACCCAGATCATGTTCTGCAGGAACATCACAGTGTTCTGCTTGGTCTGCTGGGCAAGGGTTTGGTTGGTGCAGACGCCGTGGCCGCCGCAGAACCAGGCTTGTGCCACCATTCCCGATACCGACCACGCGAGCGGGTTGTCTGCGCTGAAGAACGGGTTCTGCTCGACCTGGGTCTGTGCGTTCTCCACGGCCTGCTGAATCTGGAACAACGCGTCGTGGGTGCCCTGGTTGTAGAAGGTGGGCACGTTCAGCGTGGTCAGCAGCGAGGTGGGGCCGCTGCTGGCGAGGACGGCCTGGGCGGTGTCGCTGATGAAGCCGAAGAGGTTGCCGGTGATGAGCGCCTGGGTGACCTGGGAATTGATCCGGCCGATCGACGACGCCGCCTGATCGGTGCCGCTCAGTTGCGGTTCGGGCAGCAGCAGCGCCTCGGCCAGCGCGTTGGCCCAGCCGGTCTTGAACACCTTGTCCGGGTAGAGCGACTGGTTCAGCGAGTTCCACGCGATCGCGGGCACGATGGCCTTGATGCGCGGGTCGATGGTGGTCATCTGGATGCCGCCGCCATAGGAGCCGCCCATCATCGCGATCGACGGTGAATCCTCGGCGAGGGGGTCGCACTCGGGACCGTCACCGCCGGGTTCGCATTGGGGCGAGATCACATCCTCTCGGAGCAGCGGGGTGTTGAGCAGTGCCCAGTCGATCAGCGCCGAGACGTCGCGGCCCTCGAAGAACGGGTTGTCCAACTGCAGGATGCCGCCGGAGTCGAACTCACCGCGCGGATCCCAGGTGATGACGTTGAACCCGAGCGGAAGCGCGTCGAACGGGGCGGGGAAGCCCTGGCCGCGCATGATGCCCAGGCCGGGAACCGAGCCACCGGCCTGGAAGATGCCGTAGGGGTTGGTCTCACCCGGTGATCCCAGTCCGGGGCCGTTGAAGATGGTGGCCTGCTTGTTGTCCAGCCCGGGCACGTTCAGCGAACCCTGACTGGCGGGGAAGAAATTCATGCTGATCGGGGTGCCGTCGAAGGAGTCGACGGTGTAGGTGTAGGCCACCTGCTTTTGGATGCCGGACGACACCAGGGCACCCACGTTGACGTTGACCGTCTGGGTGGCGGTCGCGCCGATCAGCGGGGCCAGCAGGGTCCCGATGAGCGGCAGTTGCTGGAGCAGTCCGATGATTGGAACGGCGAACGCCCCGATCAGCGGGATGCTGGCGAGGTTCTGGTTGAACTTGGTGTTCTCACTGACCCGGACCGTGAAGGACTGGGTGCCGGTCGCGGTCGGGAAACTGGTCGGGTTGGCGGGGTCGATCCATGTCGCGTAGGGCAGGAAGGTGAAGCTGCCGGCACCGCCCTTGGCGTTCTCGGGGAGGAGGGGGTTCAGCGCCGTCGGGACGTTCCCAAAGCGGGCCTTGCCGCCGTCGGAGGAGTCGACGAAGGAGTACACCAGCTTGCAGTCCGAGCCCAGCAGACCGCATCCGCTGGCGCTGGTGACGTTGAGATTGCCCTGGAGCACCCCGTCGAAGTAGGTGGTCACCGGGTTGAACGTCAGCGGTGCGGAGTCCGCCTTCGCCGCCGGGGCGGAGGTCGCCGTCACGCTGGTCGGCAGCGGAACGGCGGTCTT
>VERS01000350.1 GCA_018882545.1 Mycobacterium sp. | reverse complement strand
CCCGGGGCGTTCGACAGCGCTCAGGACTACGCGGCCAACACCGTTTTCGGTCTTCCGGCGCTGGGGTCGATCCCGCTGCGGATCGACTGCGGTTACAGCGATCCGTTCTACGCCGCGACCGAGGAATTCATCGCGCAGTTGCCCAGCCCGCCGGCCGGTGGCTTCTCCGCCGGCGGGCACGACGGAAGCTACTGGAGCGGACAACTGCCCGGCGAGTTGGCCTGGCTGGCGCCGCTGGTCACGGCCTGATCAGATGACGCGTACCCAGTCCAGGAACGCCGCGCCGTAGTCGACGTCACCCTCGATACGGACGTCGTGGTCGCGCCAGCGGGACCGCCGGGTACCCCAGTTCGGAAACTCCGTTGCGGCCGCGGTGATCCGGCTGGCGCCGGGCTGCGAATCGCCGACGACGGTTCCGGCGCCTGTCACAGCCCACGATCCGCCCCCGGGTCCGGTCAGCGTGATCACCACCGTCCGGTCGAACCAGGCCGGTGTGGCGGCCCCGATCTGGCTGGACAACACCGCCATCATCCACTCCAGCACCGCCGCCATCCGGTTGGCGTCGCCAGCAGGGGCCCCCCGCCCCAGGGCAGGGGCGATGTCGTGGCGCAGATGGGTGTAGTGGTCGAACACCAGCGCACTGGGCAGCAGTCGCATCGGGAAGCGGCCCAACTCAGCCAGCCGAACCTGCACACCCGCCAAGGGCGGGGCGGTCATCGCCGCCGTCGCCTGACCGAAAACCCTGCTCCATCTTCGGTACTCGGCCAACACCTGTGCCGGTGTTCGGTCGCGGCGGTCATCGACCAACTGATCGTTGTTCCGTTCCAGCGAGTCGGCCCGCATCAGGGTGAACACCGCCGGGCTGAACATGGCATGGCAGCCCGATCCCATGTGCGCCACCACGTCGGTGACACTCCAACCCGTCGCGCGGCTGTTCATCCGCCAGTCGGCCGGGCTGAGCGAAGCGCAGAACTCCAGGACTTCGGCTCGTTGCGTCCGAAAAGCCCGACGCCGGTCGATCACCGTGCCTCCCGAACGCCGCTGCCTCACAACGTGATCCGCGCCTCGGCGGCAGCCAGTGCGATGTCGGTGCGAAAGTGTCCACCGGGCAGGTCAATACCCGCCAACCGGCGGTAGGCGGCTTCCCGGGCTGCAGTCAGGTCGGCTCCGGTTCCGACCACCGAGAGCACCCGCCCACCGGTGGAGACAACCGCACCGTCGGAGCGGCGCGTGGTACCGGCGTGCAGTATCCCGTCGGCGTCGGCCCCGCCGATCACATCGCCGACACGCGGGCTGGCAGGGTAGTTGTGCGCCGCCAGCACGACCGTGACGGCGTAGCCGGGCTGCCACTGCAGCGGCGGGAAGTCGGCCAGCGACCCGGTGGCCGTCGCGTACAGCAGCTGGCCCAGTGGGGATTGCAGCAACGCCAGTACAACCTGAGTCTCGGGATCACCGAAGCGGCAATTGAATTCGACGACAGCGGGACCCGCCGCGGTGACGGCCAGACCGGCGTAGAGCAGCCCGGAGAAGGGACAGCCGCGGCGGACCATCTCCGCGGCCACCGGTTCGACGACGTCGCTGACGATGGCGGCCCGGTGGGATTCGGTCAGCCAGGGCAGTGGCGCGTAGGCGCCCATACCGCCGGTGTTGGGCCCGGTGTCGCCGTCCCCGACGCGTTTGAAGTCCTGCGCGGGCAGCAGCGGGACCACCGTGGCACCATCGACCAGACAGAACAGTGATACCTCGGGGCCGTCGAGGAAGGACTCGAGCAGCACCGGGTTTCCCGACTCCAGCACCTCTGCCGCGTGGGCGCGGGCGGCGCCGCGGTCGGCGCTGACCACGACGCCCTTGCCGGCAGCCAGGCCGTCGTCCTTGACGACCCAGGCGCGCTGCCCGGCCGGCGGCCCGAACCGGTCCAGGGCGGCGTCGAGGGTGGCCTCGTCGACCACCGTCTCGCTGGCGGCGGTGCGAACTCCGGCAGCGGCCATCACGTCTTTGGCGAAGGCCTTGGAGCCCTCGATGCGGGCGGCCTCGCGCGACGGGCCGAAGCAGGCGATACCGGCCGCACGGACCGCGTCGGCCACCCCCCGGACCAGTGGCGCCTCCGGGCCGATGACAACCAGGTCGACGTCGAGGCGCGCGGCCAGACCCACGACCTGCTCGGGTGCGCCGATGTCGATGTCGTACTGGGTTGCCACCGAAGCGGTTCCGGCGTTACCCGGGGCGATCGCGAGGAAGTCGACGGCCGGGTCGCGGCGCAGCCCCAGCAGCAGGGCATGTTCGCGGGCTCCGGAACCGAGTACGAGAAGGCGCACGATGTCACACCCTAAAGCGCCGAGAGCGGTGCGGGGACGCGCCGCCTCAGGTCGGGTTCTCTCTGCGCCGGGCAATCACCTTCTCGATTGCGGTGTTGAAGGTCGAACCGAGCGGGAATCCGACGTAGTGGGTGATGAAGATCGCCATCTCCCGCAACTCGGCCTCGGTCATCTCCTCGTTGCCCAGCGCGGCGTTGGCCTGAATCTCGGCCAGGTCGGGCAGTCCCAGGGCGGTGACCACCGACAAGGTGATGAGTCGCTTGTCGCGCATCGACAGCCCGGGCCTGCTCCAGATGTCGGCGAAGAGATGGTCGACGGTCAGCGCGAAGTAGTCCCCGGGCAGGTCCGGCAACTCCCAGCCGTAGACCTCCTTCATCTTCTCCAGGCCCCTGCGCCGCTTCTCGTCCATGGTCAGCCCCTTCCGTGCGGCACGCCGAGGCCCGCCGCCAGATCTCGCAACGCCTGCCGCGCCAGCGGAAGATCAACCCCGACCGAATCCCCCAGCGCCAAAGCAAGATTGAGGTCCTTCTCGCCCAGGCCGCGGGTGTGGGAGAAGGTGTCGTAGAGCCAGTGCCCCGGCTCGATCCGGTGCGTGTTGTCGCGGATCATGATCGCGCCGGGCCCGCCGGTGAGCGCATCGGTGTGGCGTACCACCCGCCCGAGGGCCTGCAGGTCCAGGCCCGCCGCCTCGGCCAGTCGCATCGCCTCGCAGGCCGCGGCGAAGGCGGTGAAGGTCAGCATGTTGCGGGCCAGTTTCATCCGGGTGCCGGCGCCCGCATCGCCGGCGTGGATGACCAGCGAGGCCCACTGCTTGAAGACCGGCTTGACCCGCTCGTAGACCTCTCGCGGCGCCCCGACCATCACAGCGAGTTCACCCTTGTCGGCCGCCCCGGCGCCCCCGCTGACCGGTGCGTCGATCACTGCGATGCCCTGCGGCGCCAACTGCTCGGCCAGTTCGACGGCGGTGGTATCGGCGATTGTGGAGTGGAGCGCGATCACGGTGCCGGGCGATGCGTGACCGGCCAGCTCGCCGACCACGTCCCGGACCTGGGCGTCGTCGAGCACCGTCACGCTGATCAGTTCGGCCGCGGCGACCTCGGCCGGATCGGCGGCCACCACCGCCCCGGACTCGGCGAACGGCAGTGCAACCTCGGCGCGAACGTCATAGACCACCAGTCCGCCGGGCCACCCGATGAGCCGGCGTGCCATCGGGGCGCCCATACTGCCCAGCCCGATGTATCCCAGTCGAAGCGTCATCGGATGATCTGTCCCCCATCGACATTGAAGATCTGCCCGGTGATCCAGCGGGCCTCGTCGGAGAGCAGAAACAGGCACATCCCGACCAGGTCCTCCGGCTGTCCCATCCTGCTCAGCGGAATCCGGGAGACGATGTCGGCGACGATCTGCTGAGGGGTGGTGGTGCGGTTGGCCTCGGTGTCGATCGGGCCCGGCGCAATGGCGTTGATCCGGATGTTCTGCCAGCCCAGTTCCCGGGACAACTGCTGGGTCAGGCTGTTGA
>VERS01000349.1 GCA_018882545.1 Mycobacterium sp. | reverse complement strand
TGGCGACGGTGGCAACGGCGGCGCCACGGGTCGGCTGTCGCTCTTCGGCCGGGGCGGCGACGGCGGCCAGGGCGGCGCGGGCGGCGACGGCAACCCCAGCACCACCCAGTTCACCCCCAGCACCAACCAGTTGCCCTACGCGGTGCCCGCGGGGTCCGGCTTGAGCACCGAACCGCTGTTCACCGTCGGCGAGACGACGACCCACACCGGCACCGGCACGCCCAACGGCTACCGGCTCACCGGAATCCCCGACGGTTTGGGCGCCTACACCGACGAGCAGGGCCTGGTGCACGTCTTCATGAACCACGAATTCGGCGACGGCCGGCCCAACCGGCCGCCGTTCGGTCCGATCTTCACCGTTCCGGTGGTGGACCAACCCGGGTACAAGGGCGCCTACGTCACCGAGATCATCCTGGACCCGCTGACCGGCAATGTGCTCTCCGCCGACCAGGCGTTCAGCCAGGCCAAGCGCTGGAACGTCGAAACCCAGAGTTTCGACGATCTGACCGCCCAGTGGCGTGATCTGAGTACCGACAAGTTCAAGTTCGCGAAGTTCTGCTCGGCCTTCCTCGGCGGTCCGGAGGTCGGCCTGCTCGACCGGATCTTCTTCACCGGTGAGGAGGACACCGCACCGGATCCCACCTTCGACGGACTGGGCGGCGAGCGGGTCGCCATTGCCTACGGGGTCGCCTACGCACTGCCGGAGATGGGACATTTCCAGCAGGAGAACACGATCGTCATTCCCACCCCCGACAACAGCAAGACCTACGTGATGATCCCCGAGGACAAGGGGATGAAGGACAGTCAGCTCTACCTGTATGTCGGAACGAAAGACCCGGATAACGCCAATCCGATGATCCGCAACGGCCTGGTCGGCGGCGAGCTGTACGTCTTCAGGGCCACCTCGCCGGCGGTTCGCGACGAGTACCAGTTCGGCATCGGGGACGGCACCCTGCAGGGCGAGTGGGCCCTCATCCCCAAGGACAAGGCGCTGGCCAACGACACGGTCCTGGAGGAGACCGTGCAGAAACTGGGGGCGTTCAACTTCGCGCGCGTCGAAGACGGGGTGACCAGCAAGACCGAGGCGGGCACGTTCTACTTCGCCGTGACGGGAAGTTGCGACGACGCCGGAAAGGGCGAGACCTGCCAGACGCCGACACCCAACCCGTACGGCCGCTTCTACCGGATGCAGTTCGACGACGCGACGGATCCGCTGGCCGGGGCCGGGATCACCGTGCTGCTGGAGCCGAAGAGTCTCAATGACGGCCCGATCAACCCCGACAACGTCGACATGGACCGTCAGGGCCGGATCATGATCCAGGAGAACATCAACCGGGAGTGGCGCGGGAAGGGCCCGTTCAAGAACGGCGAGGGCCGGATCTGGCAGTACGACACCACCACCGGCGATGTGACGGTGATGGCCGAGATCAGCCAGGAGGCGTCCAAGCCGGTCTGGGGTAGCGCTGACAACCCCGCCACCGGGGGCACCTGGGAGTCCAGCGGCGTGCTCGATGTGTCCCAGATCTACGGCCAGGGTGCCTGGCTGTTCGACGTTCAGGCCAACACGCTCACCAACACCGATGTCTACAAGCTGATCACCGGTCAGACCGACCCGCCACAGCCGGGGTCGGGCTTTGAGGTGTTCGACGGCGGTCAGCTGCTGCTGTTGCGGACGACCAGTCCCCTCAACGGCGGCGCCGGCGGTGCCGGCGGTGCCGGCGGTGCCGGCGGCGTCATCTTCGGCCGCGGCGGCAGCGGCGGCAACGGCGGCGAAGGTGGAGCGGCCGCCGGCGGTGGAACCGCAGGCCAGGGCGGCACCGGCGGAACGGCCGGGATGGGACGGATCGCACTGTTCTTCCCCAACAACGGCACTGCCGGTACCGACGGCCTCGGCGGTGGCGGTGGCGGTTGCCTGCTGGGCTGCCCCAGCGCTTCGAAGACTTTCGCGCCCTACATCGACATGGGCTCGCTGGCCCAGCGTGAGCAAACCTGGTTCATGAACGACTCCACCGATCCCAAGGTGCCGGGCAATCCGAGTCTGGTCGCCACCATGGCCAAGACCGGGATCCAGGCCGCCACCCTGGCCTTCGTGAACCAGCAGAGCGCCGGCGGCGCCTACATCTGGGGCAGCGCGGCGAACTCGGAAAACACCTTCGACTCGGCCAACGGCGTTCGGATCAAGGCCGACATCGACGCGGCGATCGCCAATGGTCTGGAGGTCATCGTCTCCTTCGGCGGGATCGCCGCCTGCCAGGAGAAGGACAACCCCGTCGAGATCGGACGGCTCCACGGGCGGGCCGGCTCGGCGGAGAGCGGGAAGGTCAAGGCCAACGGTCAGGTCATCGTGAATCTCCCGCTGCAGACGCCGTTCGACCTCACCGCGATCGAACCCGGCAGCATCACCGGGCAATTCAAGATCAACGACGGTGTGACGAGCATGTACCAGGTCGACCAGAACGGTGCCTTCACCTTCCTGGACGTATCCACCTACAAGGTGCCCACGATCAAGGGCGGGGCCCTGGTCATGGACGGCAACAACGTCACCGGTATCGACATCATCCTGGATCCGGCCGATCCCTTCGGCGCCCAGTACGCCTTCGCCACCACCAACGTCAGCTACGGCCTGCCAGACGGATTCGCCGCGATGAAGAAGGCCTACGAGGACGCCATCAGGTACTTCTACGACATGGGTATCCGGCACTTCGACCTGGATATCGAGGGGCCGGGTCTGGCCATCGACCAGTGGGGCATCAACAACCAGCGCAACCGCGTCTTCAAGGCGATCCAGCAGGAGGGCACATTCCCGGAGATGAAGCTGTCCTACGTCCTGCCCATCGGGCCCAATACGGGTTGGGAACCGCAGGTGGACCCGGGACGTCTGATCCTCTCGGCGAGCCAGGTCGGGCTGGACGTGAGCACCTGGAACATGATGGCCTTCGACTACGGCGTCGAGGTGTACAACTACATGCTGGCCAACAACAAGACCATGGTCGACATGCTGATCGCCGTGGCCGACACCGGGATCACCATCAAGGACTTCCCGATCAAGGGCGCAGTCCAGCGTCTGCAGGACTACGGTCTGGCGAAGACCCGGGATGAGGCCTTCCAGAAACTCGGCGTGACGCTGATGGTCGGCCAGGACGACACCATCTACGAGCCGGGTAACACACCGGGGGGCTTCCAGCCCGGTGACGCCGCGGTCGTCGAGGCCATCACCCCCGCCCAGGTGAACTCGGTCCTGAATTGGGCCGACAAGGCCGGGGTCGGCCTGCTGTCGTTCTGGTCCCTCGGGAGGGACCGACCCAGCTACAACACGAACGGCGTCGCCGGCGTGGGCAACTACAACCGGAACCTGGCGGTGACGTATCAGACGGGCTCACCGGCGGTCGGCAAGGTCAACACTTCGACGGTCCCCGGCGGCGGATCCACCACCGTCAACCTCCCGTTCACCCCGTCCACCCGGGGTGTGCAGGGCGGGGAACTGTACGACGCGAACGGCGGCGCCTGGCTCGGATCGTTCGATGTCAAGTCCGACAACACGTTGTTCATCACCTCCTACTCGACGACTGCACCGGCGCGGCCGGTCGGCGGCTCGATCAACCCGACGACCGGGATCCTCACAGCGGCCTTCAACGGGGGCGTCACGAGCAACATCTGGGCCCGGGCGACGCGCGCGCCGAGCACATGGCGGTAAAACGTATGACCAGTCCACCGCCGGAACGTTCGACTGAGGTGAAAGCGACTCATCCCGGCGATCGCAGCGGCCGCTTCAAGCGTGATACGCCCGCCGATGGTTCGCTCGATGTATTTGCGGATGATCGTGAGCCTCACTGGT
>VERS01000348.1 GCA_018882545.1 Mycobacterium sp. | reverse complement strand
GGACATAACCGGGCAGAAACGGCAGACCCCACGACCAGATCACGGTCGCACCCCGGCCCTGGTCGTCGATCAAATCGACATAGAACCAGGTGAAACCGCCCGGACTGTGCAGCACAGCCGGATCGGGCGGACGGTCGGCGGAGCTTAGCTCGATCAAGAGGCCTCCGGGATAGGGGTAGCCGGGGAACCTACCGGTTCAACGCTTGATCTTCCCGCATCCCCACCTCAGTCGCTGGCACCCGGTCGGGGTGCGCGCGGACTGCGTCGATAGGCCGAGACCTCGGGCCGTCCGGGAAGCCACAGCCGCCAGGGCCGGTCGGCGGCACTGCTCACCCCGACCCGCGGGCCGGCCACGGCATCCCCTGCCGGCTGTCGCGAGGGGCTGTCATCGGCGTCATCGAACCGCACGGTGACTGGCGAGGCGGGATCGAAGAGGTCGACGCCGTTGTCAGCCGTCGTGATGGCCAGGGCGGTACACAGGTTGCCGGGCCCGCGGGCCAGCGCATGGGTGTCGCTGACCGATCGCCGCCGGGTTCGCGCTCTCCCGTGTCCGGACTCGACGATCGCCGCGCGCAGCAGCACCGCGCCGGCGATGCCGTCTGCGCCGCAGGAGACGTTGGCGCACAGATGAATTCCATAGATGCGGTAGACGTAGAGCCGTCCCGGGGGGCCGAACATCACGCTGTTTCGGGCAGTTAGGCCGCGGTAGGAGTGCGCAGCCGCGTCAGGCCAGGGCCCATCCGCCGGCCCGCCGTAGGCTTCCACTTCGACGATCCGGGCGCTCCCCCCGCGCGCGGTGATCACCGCCCCCAGAAGGCGGCGGGCGGCGGTCAGTGGGCCGGCCTCCAACACCGCCGCTTCGGCGTTGGTCGGCGTCGGACTATTGATCACCCGAATCGTCACTCGACTGGTCACCCGCGCGGGTCACCAACCGCTCGTGTTCCTCGGCGCTGACATCGGTGGCCTCATCGACCAGCAGCACCGGAATGCCCTCCTCGACGCGGTAGGCCTTGCGCAGCCGAGGGTTGTAGAGCAGGTCATCGACGTGTACGAGTGGCCCCCGGTCGGCGGGGCAAACCAGGATTGCCAGGAGTTTGGGATCCACGCGTCCGGGGCCTGAGCACTCAGGGCTGCGGGGGCGGCGGAACCGGCGGCACGCCGGGCGGCGGGGGCGCTGCCGGCACCACCGGGGCACCCGGGGGAGGTGGAATCGGCGGCGCCGCGGCCGGAGCGGCCGCGGGCATCTGACCGCCGCCCATCGCAGCACCGCCGGGATTCTGCCGGCCCTGGGCTTGGGACAGGATCTCCATCTGGGCTCTCAGCTTCTGCTGGTAGGCGATGGTGTCCTTGAGTGCGCTGATCAACGGCAGCTGGTTGGGCCGGTATTTCAACGCGGCCTCAATGCCGTCGAGGTACTGCTTGGAGGGCTTGAAGCCCATACCCCGCAGCTTCAGCGACACCTTGAGCAGATTGGAGAGCTGCCCACCACCGGCGCCGATCATGTACTCATCGGCGAGTTTGTCGAGGATGTCACCGGAGGACGGAGCGGCCGTCGCGGTGGCGGTCGCTGCGCCGGCGGCCGCAGCTCCCTCCGCGACCACCGTGGGCTTCGGGGTCGGCGTGGGGACAACCGACGGATCGGCAAGTGCGGGACCGGACGACCCGAGGAGCGTCGCAGCGGCGATCCCCAGGCCCGCGATGCTTTGCGACATTGCGCGCCGCCGGTCGCCGAAACTCGCCGTCATCGCTCTCCTCCGCCCCCACTAACCACTTCAGACCCGTCGGATTCAGACCCGTCGGATTCCGACCCTGTCAGCTCCGCCTCACCTTACCGCAGGTCAGCACCCACCCTGGACCATCGCCACCCGGGCGGCCGCCGACAGCCGCTTGTACCGACCTGTATCGGCGTCGAGGTACCAGCTGTTACGCCCTGCCTTGGGGATGCCGGCGGCCCGCAGCGCCGAAACCACCGGCCGATAGGAGGCACTGACGGCCAGGGCCGGCACCACATGGACGACGTCGGGCGGCAGCCCTGCGGGCATCCGGGAAACGGCCTCGGCGATATCGGCGCCGGTCACGCTCATGCCGGGACACACCGTCAGCGCGGTGACCGCTCGCGTGCCGGCGGGCGTCTGCACCCCGTAGGTCACCGCGAGGTCGACCGCCGGAATGGATCCGATCGCGTCGGTGATCGGCGCCGGGAACACCACACCCCGCGGGGTGCGCAGCAGCCCGGAGCGGTTTCCAAGCAACCAGAAGTCGCCGTCCTCATCGCGGTGAAAGACGTACTCGGTGGAGATCCAGATGTCGCCGGGGGCGAAGACCCCGCGCTTGATCGACGCCGTCGGGTCGATTGGCCCCCACGGCTTGGCCAGCAGCACCCCGATCTCGTTGCGCCCGGCGACTCGCACGAAACCCCTGGCGTCTTCCAGGATCAGATCCGCGTCGGGGTCATAGGCGCCGAGTTCCACCTCGCCACCGCCGGGCAGTGGCCTGCCCTCGCTGCCGACCTTGACACCGGAGACGTTGGCAAGCACCGCCTGGCCGTCGGAGGTGGCGAAGAACTCCACGATCTTGGCGGGCGCGAAGATCTCCAGGATCCGTGCCCACAGCCCGGTGGGCATACCCGATCCCATGAAGAGTCGGATCGGGTTGTTGCCGGCCATGGTGAAGTTCGGGTCGTCGATGACCTCCCGCAGCATCGACCAGGTGTAGGTGACCACCGACACGCCGTACTGGCGGACCTCGTCGAGGAACCGCTCCGGGTTCAACCCGCGGGACAGCGCGATCCGGGACCCGGCGACCACTGACCCGCCGAGGCTCACCAGCAGGCCGGCCTGATGATGAAGCGGGGTCAGGCAGTACACGGTGTCGCTGCGGGTCAGTGCGGCGGCCGAGGCGGTGCCGAACGCCGACAGCGACCACCGATAGTTGGTGATCTGCTTGGGCACCAGTTCACCGCCGCCGATCGCGTTGAACACCACGAAGGCGACGTCCCGGGCGTAGGACGGGTTGGGCCGGTACCAGCCCGGCAGTTCGACCGCATCGGGGTCGATCTTCTCCATGTCGATCACGTCGCTGTCCGCGGGCAGGTTCAGGCTGCGACTCTCCCCGCCGCCGAGGACCAGCACCTGGACCGGCAGTTTGCCGGCCGCCGCCAAGTTGGCCGGGTCGGTGATGACATCGGTGATGCCGCCCAATCGGGCCGCCTGTTGCAGGTCGGCGTCCGGGGGCATCAGCACGGCGACGGCGCCCAGCCGGGACAGCGCGGCGATGGCGACCAACGCCGAGGGCCGGGTGTCCATCAACACACCGACGCGACTGCCCTGCCGCACCCCCACCTCGATCAGTCCTCGCACCACGTTGTCGACACGTCGATTGACGGCTTCGTAGGTGTGGACCCGACCGTCGAAGAGCAGGAACTCGCCGTTGGGGGCTGCCCCCGCCTGCTCGTCGATGATCCGGCCGAGGGAAATCCTGGTGTGGTCGTTGATCTGGCCGAGCCGGACCAGCCGCGGCAGGGTCCGCGCGGTTTCGACAGCCATGATCCGCACCGAATTGTTGGCCGCCACGACGGCGTCGGCGGCGCCCTTGGCGACCGACAGCGCAAGCTCGGAGGCCTCGGCCATCCCGAGCATCAACCGCGAGCTCAGCGGAACACCCGAGGAATCGGGGGTCTGGACCGAAACATCCTGCATCAGTTCGATATTCGCCGGGCGGGGCTCGCGGCCGGAGACCCATAGCACCCAGTCGGCCACTGTCGGCCAGGTGTTGGTGGTGGCTTTGGAGCCCCCTACCAGGCCGAAATGCCCGGCCCGGATCATCACCTCGTAGACATCG
>VERS01000347.1 GCA_018882545.1 Mycobacterium sp. | reverse complement strand
CTGTACACCAGCGCCTGGGAGACCGGTTCGACACTGCTGTAGGCGATGTTCATCTGGGCCGCCGCCAGGCTGATCGGCCACGGCAGCCACCCGACGGCCCAGGCTCCCAGGTGCACGCCGTATTGAATCCACGGCTGAACAGCGTTGTAGCCGTTGATGATCCACTCGCCGGCCGAGCCGGCTGGACCGGCAGGGGCGAGGGCCTCGGGGATGCTCGGCAGGGCCGCGGCGGATTGCGGCAGCGCCGCCACCGCGGCGCTGAGTTGCACGGCGGGGGAGGCCAGCGCCGGCACCGGCGCGACCGCCGTCGGCGTGAGTACCGCAACGCCGGCACCGGCGAACACCAGGCCGGTGGCCACACCCGAGGACAGCGCAGAACGCACGAAGGTCATGACCAAACTCTAGATGCCGCTGCCTTCGCGGGGCATCCCGCCGCGCCCCGGCCCACTACGGTGAGGGGCATGAACGCCGGCGAGCAGACCCTCGACTGGCTCTACCGCGAACAACTGCAGGTCGACGACCGCTGGGCGGTGCGCACCGAGAGGGGCTTCACCTGGTGGGCCGACCGCAACGCCCAGACCGTCGAGATCATCGGCGAGGAGACCAGCCGCGACGGCGACACCGGCTACCTGATCGCGGTGCGTACCGAAATGCTCGCCGACTTGGACCTGACGCCGGCCGCCCTCGGGGAGCTCAATGAGGGCCCGATGCGCTGCGCGGCGCTGTCCGGTCCGGTTTATGACGCCGCGACCCGCACGCTGAGCCTGTGCTCGCTGGCCCGGGTGCACGACGAGGTCGCGCCGTGGATGTCGGCGGTGATCGGGTCGGCGGCGGTGACCCAGATCGCCGAGGCGCGGGTGCTGGGCCCCGACCTGGCCACCGGCGTCGGCGCCCAGCCGGCGCTGAGCAGCCACCCCCGGCACGGTCCCCGGCCCGAGCCCGACGACATGGTCTACGCCGTGGGCGTGTTCGTCGGTGAGGGCAAGGCGCCCTGCCAGTGGCCGACAGCGCACTTCGAGGCCGCGGTGGACGACTTCATGCGGCAACCGCCGTCGATCATGGCCTCCGGCGGTGGGCAGGGTTTCACCGTGGAGTTCCCCTACGGCGCGAAGACGTCGCTGTGCCAGGTGATCGGCACCCAGCCGCATCCGCTCTACGGAAACGGACTGCTGATCCTGCAACGCTTTCCGTATCCGGTGCCCAGCCCGGAAAAGGGAATCGAACTGGCGCTGAGCCTCAACGCCGCCGAATTGACCGGCAACGTCACCGGTTACGGGTTCGGCAGCTACGTCTACGACACCGTGATGAACGACACCGGGATGATCTGTTTCACCGGATTCGTCCCCAATGCGCTGCACCGCCAGATCGCGCTGCCCAACCTATACTTCGCCTGCGCGGCCCGGGCCCGGACGATGTCGGTGTGGCTGCTCGACCAGGACTGGACCTAACGATGACCGGACCAACGACGAGGAGTGCACGGTGACCGACGACCCGTACGCCAGCGCCCACGAACTCGGACTGATGGAGGGTTTCCCGCCCCCGCCCGGCAAGCGGGTCGACCGCACCAACGCCCTGATGGTGCCGCCCTACAACCGGTGGGCCTACCAGCACATGCGGACCGTCTTCCCGTCGGCGCCGATCCGCAGCAGCGACACCCCCACACCGGTCGCGGCGCAAATCGACTCCGCCATCGGTGATCTGGCGGTGGCTCGCGCCGACGGCAGCGTCGCGGACTTCCCGACCTTCCTGCGCGAGACCTACACCGACTCGTTCCTGGTGGCCACCCCCGACCGGCTGGTCTACGAGCACTACGCCAACAGCATGCACCCCGCCCAACCGCACCAGATGATGTCGTGCACCAAGTCCTTCGCCGGCCTGTTCGCCCTCATGGCGATCGCCGACGGACGCCTCGAGGAGGATCAGCAGGTCACCGACATCGTCGCCGAACTCAGCGGCGCTTCGGCGTTCGCCGGCGCCACCGTCGGCCAGGTTCTTGACATGGTGAACTCCATGGACTTCAACGAGGATTACGCCGATCTGGAGTCGGGCATCGTCCGCTACGGCATGGCGCTGGGGTGGCTGGAGATCCCTGGCCGGACGGCGCCGGAGAGCTTGTACGAACTGCTGGCGACCCTGCAGAAGAACCCGGCGTTGGAACACGGCGAGGTCTTCCACTACCAGACACCGAAAACCGACGTGGTCAACTGGGTCACCAACCGGGCCACCGGCAAGTCCTTCCAGGACCAGATGTCGGAGGCGCTGTGGACCGCGCTGGGTACCGAGGCTGAAACCTATGTGCTGCTGGACCGGTGCGGCACCCTGGTGGCCGGCGGCGGGCTCAACGCCGCACCCCGCGATCTGGCCCGCTTCGCCATGATGATGCTCAACGACGGCACGGTCGGCGGGCGCCAGATCGTCGCGCCGGAGATCATCGGCATCCTGGAGACCGGCGGCAGCCGGGAGGCGTTCTCCGCCGGGCCGGAGGCGACCGGTGCCCTGGCCGGGGGCGACTGGAGTTACCGGGCGCAGTGGTGGATCCGGCACACCCCGGGCCGGGAGGCCATCACCGCCATCGGCATCCACGGCCAGTGGATCTACATCGACCGCCGCCACCGCATCGCGATCGTCAAACAGTCCTCGCAGCCGGTGTCCTCGGATCCCGACGCCGACCAGTTCATCCTCAACGCCTTCGATGCGGTGATCGACCACCTCAGCGGTCCGCCGGCGCGCCCCGACAGTACTTAGCCGGGAGTAGCGTTGGGGCTCGTGACCGACGGGGACCGAGGCTGGTCTGGTGAGCGCTGAGAACATCTCGTTCGCCCGCATGCTCAGCGCAGAGTTGATCGGCACCTCCCCGCCGCCCGCCGGAGCCGGTGCGAGTGTCGACCCGGCGGTGGCCGAGGCGGACCTGGCCCGGGTGCGCGGCAGCGGGTACGTGATCCTGCCGGATCTGCTCAGCGCCGATGAGCTGGTCGGCGTCCGGGCGGCGGTGTCCCCGCTGCTGGACCAGCGCGGGCGCAACCCGTTCGAGGGGTACGCCACCCAGCGGGTGTACGGCGTGCTCAACAAGACCCGGTCCTGCGACCGGATCGTCGACCATCCGCGGGTGCTGGCCCTGCTGGACCGTTTGCTGTTGCCCAACTATCAGCTGTCGATGCTGCAGGTGGTCAGTGCGCTGCCCGGCGAGCAGGCTCAGGTGCTGCACACCGATGACGCCTCCTACCCGCTGCCGCGACCGCGAAAAGCGTTGGGGGCGGGGACCGTCTGGGCGATCGACGACTTCACCGTCGACAACGGTGCCATCGACATCGTCGAGGGCAGCCATCTGTGGGGCAACCGGATTCCCGGGGAGGCCGAGCGGCGGCCGGTCGTGATGCCGGCCGGATCGTGCATGTTCTACCTGGCCACCCTGTGGCACGGCGGTGGCGCCAACCAGTCGCAGTCCCCGCGGCTGGCGGTCACGGCCCAGTACTGCGAACCGTGGGTGCGCCCGCAGGAGGCGTTCGCCTTGACGACCACCCGGGACACCGTGCGTGCGGTGTCCTCCGACATTCAGCGCCTGCTCGGCTGGCCCCCGTCGGCCTGACCCGCGCGACGGCGAATAGGTCTAGCGGGCCTGCGATGATCCCGTGGCTCCGGGCGGGCGTCGGCGCGCTAACCCCGCTCAACTAGTCAGTGCCGGCTGTGACGGACCTGTTGCAGAGCCTTGCGTTCCGCGCGCACGCAGCCGGCCCGCTACGGATCGCTGTGGTTCACGGGTTGCTGTTGGCGCTGTAGATTTCGTTGGGTTGTTGCGGATTGCGGCGGGCTGGTCATGTCCTCGCTTGTTTGAAGGGTCTCCCATGGT
>VERS01000346.1 GCA_018882545.1 Mycobacterium sp. | reverse complement strand
GTTCGGCGTTGTAGTACAGCGCGATCCCGGCGTCAGTCAATTGCGGCACCCCCCACAACGTTCCGCCGCGGGTGAACTGGCCGACCACCGAGGGTTCCCAGTCCGCCGACGGGGTGACCGGCATCAGGCGGCCGTTGTCGGCATACTCGGCGAAATGGGAGTTGTTGATCCAGAAGACGTCATCGGCACCACCCCCGGCCACGTCGGTGCGCAGGGTGTCGAAGTAGCTGGCGTAGGACACCAACGTGGTGCGCACTTCGATGTCCGGGCGTGACCGGCTGAACTCAGCGAAGGACTCCCGGTAGGCGGCGGCGACCTGTTGGTCCCATAGTCGGACCGTGACGACCGTCCGGCCGGCGGGATCGTCGCTGCGGCCCAGGAGCACGACGGCACCGGCCAGGACGACGGCGACCACGAGCAGCGCCACCAGGGCCAGGGTCGAGGTCCGGGGCCGGGTCACTTCAGCCCCGTGACGACGATCGAGCGCACGATGTGGCGCTGGAACATCGCGAACAGCACGACCAGCGGAACGATCGCCACGGTGGTGGCCGCCATCACCAGCGTCCACTGGGCGTTGTACTGCGACTGCAGGCCGGCGGTCGCCACGGTCAGCACCCGCCACTTGGGGCCGCTGGTGATCACCAGCGGCCACATGAAACTGTTCCATTGGGACACAACGGTGATCAGGGTCAGGGTGGCCAGGATCGGCTTGCTCGACGGCAACACCACGTGCATGATCACATCCAGGGTGTTGGCGCCGTCCAACCGGGCGGCGTTGAGCAGATCCTTGGGGATCGATCGGAAGTACTCCCGCAGCAGGAAGATCGCGTACGGCGAGCCGAACAGGAACGGCAAGACCAGCGCCCAGAAGGTGTTGCGCAGGCCCAGTTGCGCCATCATCAGATACAGCGGGATCACCGTCACGGTGGCCGGCACCATCAGGGTGGCCACATACACCCAGAACAGGCCGTCTCGGCCGGGGAACTCCAGTCGCGCGAAGGCGTAGGCGGCCAGCACCGAGAAGGTCAACTGGCCGATGGTGATGATCACCGTCATCAGCGCGGTGACGACCACCGCGCGGCCGAACCCGGCCCCGCCCAACGCCGCGTAGTTCTCGACGGTCGGGGGATCGGGCAGGGAAAGCGGGGTTCCGGTGGCGAACTGCCCCGCGGAGGTGAACGAGGTCAGCAGGCCCAGCGCGAACGGCGCCACCGTCAGCGCCGCGGCGATCACCAGTCCGGCGTAGATCAGCGTGTTACGTGAGGTCATAGCTGATCCGCTTACGGAAGTACCCGTGCTGGACGAGGGTGACCCCGACCAGGATCACGAACAACACCATCGCCATCACCGCCGCACGGCCGATGGCCGCCGCGCCGAAGGCCTCGGCGTAGATGCGATGTGCCACCAGGTCGGTGCGCCCCGCCGGACCCCCGCCGGTCAGCGCGTAGACGGTGTCGAAGACCTGCGCGGCGCTGACCACCCCGGTCACCGAGACGAAGAAGAAGGTGGGCCGCAGCATCGGCAGGGTGATGTGCCAGAACCGCTGCCAGGAGTCGGCGCCGTCGATGCGGGCGGCGGCGTGGATCGAGGGTGGGATCGCCAGAATCCCGGCCAGGAAGAACAATGCGACGTAACCGACGTTGGTCCAGACCGTCACCGCCGAGACCACCGGCAGTGCCAGGCCCGGATCGGTCAGCCACTCGATGCGCCTGCCCAGCACCGTGCCGACAGCGCCGTCGGTGGGGGCCAGGATCCAGCGCCACAGCACCGCCACCGCCAACGGCGAGCAGATCCACGGAATCACATACAGCGCCCGGAACAGCCCCGTCCCCGGCAGACCGCGGGCCAGCAGGGCCGCCGCGGCCAGGCCGAGCAGCACCTGGACCGGCACCACGATCGCGATGAACGCAAGCGTCACCAGCAGGGAGTTCCCGAACGCCGGGTCGGACAGCACCGAACGCCAATTTTCCAGCCCCACATAGCGGATCGGGCCCAGCAGATCCCAGCGGTGCAGGCTCAGCCACACCACCACCAGCATCGGCAGCAACAGAAAACAGGCCACTCCGAACAGGCTGGGCGCCAGCAGTCCGTAACCGAGCAGGGTCGATCGCCGGTTCACGCCGATCCCCTCATGCGGGTGGCCTCGGTGCCCGTGCCCTCATGCCGATGCCCTCAATTCCCGCGCAACCTGGCCTGCGGCCTGAAGTCCATAGAACGCAGCCCTTTTCGACACCAGACCGGAGATGGGGGCCAGCACCACGTGGCGCAGTCCAGCCGCACCGAAGGCGCGAAGCTTTGCGGTCACCTGCGCGGGGGTGCCCCACAGCAGCGGTCCGTCGGTCATCACCGCCTCCGGGACCGCGGCGATCGCCTCTTCGATGAATGCCCGGTCGTGCCGGTCGGGCACGAATTCGACGATGGCGTTGACGTCCGAGCCCAGTGGGTGCTGCACCCCGGCGCGCTGCCAGAGCTCCGCCGGTGCTCCCAGCCCCAGCAGCCGAATTGCCCTGTGGCGCAGCATTGCCCTGGCCTCGCCCTCGGAGGATCCGAAGACCACGAAGCGGTGCAGCGCCGGGGTGATTGCGTCGGCGTCACGGCCGGCGCCGGCGGCAGCGGATCGGACGGTCGCCAGCTTGTCGGCGTACTCCCCGGCGGTGACCACCGAGGCCGGGTACCACCCGTCGCCGTATCGTCCGGCGAGCTCGAGGATCCGGGGTCCTTGGCCGCCGACCCAGATCTCGGGTGTCCGGCCGGGCGGAGCCTTGAGGTCCATCGCAGCGCGATCCAGCCGGAAGTGCCTGCCGTCGAACGAGACCGGGCCGCGTGAAGACAGGCACAGGCGGATCACCTGGAGGGCTTCCTCGAGCCGGTCGACCGGGTGGGTGAAATCCAGACCGTAGGGGTCGATGTTCATCCGCTCGCCGGCCCCGATACCCAGGATCGGGGCCCGCGCGGTGAGGTGTGCGGCGGTCAGCAGCGCCTGGGCGATCAGGACGGGATGGCGCCGCACCGACTCGGTGACCCCGACCCCCAGTTGCATCCGCCCCACCCGGGTCGCCAGATAGCCCATCATGACCTGGTAGTCGAACATCTCGTGCGGGCTGGGCCGCTGGGCGGCAACCCAGGTGAAATCGCGGTCCCAGAGGGCCCGCGGGAAGAGGTTCTGAAAGTGGTCGATGAGCATCACCGAGTCCATCCGCATGGCGCGGGCGGCCAGGACGAAGGCGCGGGTGGCGCCCAGCGGGGGCTGCGTCCCGATCTGAAGCCCCACCGCGATGCCCGGACGCATGGACGGTCAGTGCCCTGGTCGCCCGCGGCGCGCGTCGATCACCGACCACACCAGGCCCGCCCCGGCCAGCGCGAGTCCCGGCCAGAAGGTGAGGGCCGCGAGAATCCCCAGCCCGACGGGGTTGGGGTTGGGATCCTCCAGCCACCCGATCTTGGACGCGGCGATGACCGCCAGCAGCGGCGCTGACCCGACGGCTGCGATTACCAGGCCCACCCACGTCACGGGGCGGACACGCAGACGGCGGCGGACGGTGATCATCTGCCCGCCAGCGTATCGGCGGACGTCCCCCGGCTACGGTGGAACGGTGACGAAGCGGCGGGGTGTCGACGAGGAGTTCCTGGCCCTGCCACTGCAGCGGCTGGCCGATGCGGCGCTGTCGGCGGCAACCGCCGGCGGGGCCAGCTACGCCGACTTGAGGGTGCACGCCGTCACCACCGAGATCGTCCAACTCCGCGACGGCGAACTGGAGTCGGCGGTGGTGGACCGCGACATCGGCCTGGCGGTGCGGGTGATCGTCGACGGCACATGGGGCTTCGCCTCCCACGCCGGGCTCACCCCGGA
>VERS01000345.1 GCA_018882545.1 Mycobacterium sp. | reverse complement strand
GAACTACCAAGGGAAGCTCCACAACGAGCCGTACTGCCCTGACGCTTTCGGCGTGACCCACGGCGAACCGATTGCATTCCATGCCCGCCACATCATTGATTGGTGGGCAGCCGCATGACCGAATACCGCACCGCAACAGGCGAACTCACTGAATCGCCTGAGACACCGCCACCCGTTGACGCCGTATGGATAGGCGAATGGGACACCCACGCCGGCGACCGCGCCTACAGGCTGCCGCGGGTCGACGCCGCCGCCGCGATTGTGTTCGTAACCGGCCTGCAAAACCGCGACGGCTCGACTTATAGCGGCATCAGCATGACGTTCGCAGATTCCCCTAGGCACACCGTCGCCGCTGAAATGACCGTGGCCGAGGCGCGCGAATTGGCCCGGTTGTTGATAGCCCAGGCTGACCGCGCGAAGGCACTCGACGCAGCCACCAACCCTCCAACAACACCCGGCTGGTATCCGCAACTCGATGGCGGGAAGCAACGGTACTGGGATGGACGCCAGTGGCAGAGCAGCCCTCGGTCGCACAAGATTGAGCGACGCCGCGCCGCATTCGGCCCGATGTCGACAGGGGTCGAGCAGTGAGCGCCCCCGTCAAGAAGTGTGGCCGCTGCCGCCGGGCGGTGGCGCGGCACTGGTAACTGGAATGTCGAGTACATCGCCGGGCTGGAAATCGGCGTGCTGTGCCCTGACTGCCAGACACCAGAAGAAAGCCTCGGCGCCGAGGTAAACCTTGTCCTAAGCCCGCCGTCGCAATGGCAGAACTTGAACATGAACAGCGACGGCGCAATTGAAAAGTTCATCGAAGCCCTACTCAGTTCCTATCCGACACCGGACGTGTTGAGGACTAAGGCCCGTGTTCTCGCCAGGGCGCGCAAAGACCCCCAAGCGTCGGAGATGGTGCGTTTCATGCGGCACGTAGCCGACATCGTTCAGGAACAGCCACAGTCACCAGAGGACTGCGCTCTAGACATTCAGGAAGGACTCAACGCGTCGGGATGGCCCGAGGAACTGTCCGAAATGCTCCCGATACTCGACCGGGGCGGCTGCGTAGCAATGCACTGTCCCGCTTGCTCGGAAGCCGGCGCCGAACCGCACGTAATGGCTATCCGCAAGACCGGTAACCAGTTCGTTGTGCAGCCCGTCGAGGCTGCCTGACGCAGCACTAGAAGATTCCCCGGCCCGTCATCGTTTGGTGGCGGGCCGGGCGTCTAATCTGGAAAACACCGCTCAAGCTGCGCCAACAACCCCTCGGCAAAAATACTTTTTCGGAAGTGACGCTGGCAATGGCTCCCGCCACCACACCTCCCACTGCGCGGCGGCACTAACACCTATCACCATCCCGAGCGCATGCTGCCCCGGGACGACGGCGACGCGGCCTAACCCGCCGACCAGATTTCCGCCCTGCGGGCCGGTTACAGACCGACCTCGGCCGGTTGCGGCGCGGGTTGAACGGTCATGATCGGCTCGCCGGCCGCCACCTCCCCGGCATCGGCCATCTCCACCGGACCTAACTTCTTGGCGTTGAGCACGATGATCGGGGTGATCAGCGGGTACCCGGCGGCCTCGATGACCTGGCGGTCGAAAGTCACCAGCGGGGTTCCGGCGCTGACCCGATCGCCTTTGGCCACGTGTACGTCGAAACCCTCACCCTTGAGTTTCACCGTGTCCAGACCGACGTGGATGAGAATCTCCACGCCAGTGTCGAGCAGGATCCCGTAGGCGTGGCCGGTCGGCTGGGCGGCGATGACGGTGCCCGCACCGGGCGCGTAGGCGGTGTCGCCGGAGGGTTCCACCGCGATGCCCGGTCCCATGATGCCCTTGCCGAACACCGGATCGGGTACGTCGCTGAGCGCAACCACCGTGCCCGTCAGGGGCGAGAGGACTTCGGTGGTGACTCCGGCGTCGCCGGCGGCCTTGGTGGCGGCCGCGGCGACCAGCGTGTCGGGGCTGGCCGCCCCCATCGGGCCCTCCAGATCGGCGACCGAAACTCCCGCGGCGGCTGCGGCGGCGGCCTGCTCGGGGGTGCGGTAGCCGGACAGGATCACCAGGATCATGGAGGTGAGGAAGGCCGCCAGAACGGCCACCGCGTACAGACCCATATTGCTGAACGCCGGGATGGTCAGCAGCGAGGTGAACACGAAGGCCTTCGTCGTCACACCGCCGCCAAGGCCGATGATCAAACCGCCTACCAGGCAGCCGACCAGCATTCGCGGATAGATTCGTTTGAACCGCAGATGGATTCCGTAGAGCGACGGCTCGGAGATTCCGCCGAGCAGACCAGCGGCCAAGCCGCCCATCGCGGTCTGGCGCATCTGCTTGTCCCGCTCGCGCCAGGCCAGGAACAGCACGCCGGCGGTGGCGCCGAAGCAGGCGAAGTTCCACGCACCCATCGGGCCCTGAATGAAGTCATAGCCCAGGGTCTGGATGTTCACCAGCATGATCGCGTTGACCGGCCAGTGCAGCCCCAGCGGCACCATGAACGGGTAGGCCAGCGGAATGAGGATCGCGAAGATCAACGGCGAGAAGTCGTTGATCGACTTGAGGAACCCACCGAGGGCGGCCCCGGTATAGACCCCCAGCGGGCCGATCAGGAACGCCGTCAGCGGGATCATGATCAACATCGACAGGAAGGGCACGAAGATGAGCTGGACATTCTCGGGAATCACCCGCTTCAAGAACTTGTACAACAGCCCGAGCACCGCCGCCATCAACAGGGGCGGGAACACCTGCGAGCTGTAGTTGAAGATCGTCAGCGGCAGTCCCAAGACCTGTACGACGTCAACCTGCGAGCCGAACACGTTCTTGGACTCGGCGAAATCCTTCATCGCCGCGAACCCGGGCAGCATGACCACGGCCATGATGGCGAACCCGACCCATGGGTCGGCACCCAGTTTCTTCGCCGCGTTGTAGGCCACCATCAGCGGCAGGAACACGAACACGCTCTGCCAGCACAGGTTGATGAACTGCCAGGTCGGCGACAGCTGGCTGGCCTCCCGGGGGTCGGCCCAGTTGGGGATGACGTTGAGTGTGCTCATCAGTGCCATGAAGGTGATGAACAGCGAAGCCCCCAGCAGCGCACCGAGAATCGGGCGAAACGAGTCGGAAAGGAACTCGAAGAAGGAGTCCAGCCAGGCGAACTTGCCCCGCGGTCCCTTGGCCCGCGCCGCGGCCTTGATCGCGTCGGCGTCCTCGCCGGCGGCGCCCACGCCCATCCCGGGAAGTGCCTTGATCTCGTTGTAGACCGTTTGCACGCCGCCGCCGATCACCACCTGGTAGCGGTCACCGGCCTGCGGAACCGCGCCCATCACCCCGGAAATCGACTCCAGAGCGGACTGATCGACCCCGGAGGCGTCACGGAGCGTGAAACGCAGCCGGGTCGCACAGTGCGAGAGGCTCTCGATGTTTCCGGCGCCGCCGAGTTTGGCGACGATCTGTGCTGCCGTGTCCGACATTGGTTCCAACCCTCCACGAAGCCCCCGGACCGATCCGGGCCAAGGTGAGTGGATGGTATCTACGTTGCAGTCCGGCCGGATCCGAATCGCGACGCAAGGCCCGGATCAGGGCACCGCCGGCGCCGCGAACGGTTCCGTCGGCGGTGGGGACGGTTCTGCCGTGGGTGCTCCCGCTGGTCGTAGCCGCTCGGGCTGAGGCGACCACACCGTCTCCAGGCTGCTCGGATCGGGTCCGTATGGATCGGCGGAATCCGGCCCGCCGGCGTCGGGTCCGGCGGCTGGGGACCGGGCGCAGTAGGCCGGGGCACCGGTTTCGGTGACCGCGGCCGCCCCGAGTACCGCGCAGTCCGCACCCAGCACGACCACCGGTAGATCCATTCGCGCGGAGAC
>VERS01000344.1 GCA_018882545.1 Mycobacterium sp. | reverse complement strand
CGTAGAGGGCCATCCGCCGGCGGGCCAGCAGCGCGAAGTAGACCGGGTTGGTGGCGCCGATCAGATGGAAGCGCTGCCAGTCCGGATCGTTTTTGCGCTCCCCGCCGACCGGTGCGAAGAAGCCCTTAGGAGCTTTGTCGGCGCCCACGACGAGCGCCACATCGCACAGCCCGGCCAGGATCTGGGCGCGGGCGGACTGCAGCGCCTGCGAGCCCGACGCGCAGGCGGCGTAACTCGACGACACCGGCACGCCGGTCCAGCCCAGTTTCTGGGCGAAGGTCGCGCCCGCGACGAAACCGGGATAGCCGTTGCGGATGGTGTCCGCCCCGGCGACCAACTGGATCTGGCGCCAGTCCAGCCCCGCGTCGCGTAGCGCGGCCCGGGCGGCGTAGACGCCGTATTCGGTGAAGTCGCGATCGTCCCATTTGCCCCACGGGTGCATGCCCGCGCCGAGGATGTAGACCGGGTCCGGCGGGCAGGAGCGTAGCGACTCGGGGATGGATTCGCTCATGAGGCGATCCGCCAGGCGTAGACGCTTCGCCGGGACCCCTCGTCGTCGGTGTAGAGGGGCATCGTGGTGAGCTCCATCTCCATCCCGATCTGCAGGTCCGCGGCCAGGGTGCCCTCGACCACCTTGCCCAGCACGATCAGCCCCTCCTCCGGCAACTGCACCGCGGCGATGGCGAAGGGCCGGAACGGATCGGTTTGCGGGTAGGGCGGCGGGGGCTGATAGCGGTTCTCGGCGTAGCTCCACAGCGTGCCCCGCCGGGACAGCGCGGCCCGCTCCAACCGCTCGGCCCCGCACGCCGGGTTGGGACAGTTGTCCGCCCGCGGCGGGAACACGTAGGACCCGCACTGCGGGCACCTCGCGCCGACCAGATGCGCGGCACCGGAGGCGTCGTAGTCCCACCATCCGTCGATCGCGGGAGAGTCCGGCACCAGGTCAGCCTAACCGGTGCCTAAAGTGAGGGCGTGAGCGAAAAGCCGACCCTGATGCTGCTGGACGGCAATTCGCTGGCCTTCCGCGCGTTCTACGCGCTCCCGGCGGAGAACTTCAAGACCAAGAGCGGCCTGACCACCAACGCGGTGTACGGGTTCACCTCGATGCTGATCAACCTGTTGCGCGACGAAGGGCCCACTCACATCGCCGCGGCTTTCGATGTGTCCCGGCAGACGTTCCGCGCCGACCGCTACCCCGAGTACAAGGCCAACCGCAGTTCCGCCCCGGATGAGTTCCGCGGCCAGATCGACATCACCAAAGAGGTCCTCAACGCGCTGGGCATCACCGTGCTGGCCGAGCCCGGCTACGAAGCCGACGACATCATCGCCACCTTGGCGACCCAGGCCGACGAAGCGGGCTACCGGGTGCTCGTCGTCACCGGCGACCGTGACTCGCTGCAACTGGTCAACACCAACATCACCGTGCTCTACCCGGTCAAGGGTGTCAGTGCGCTCACCCGGTTCACCCCGGATGCCGTGGTGGAGAAGTACGGCCTCACACCCGAGCAGTACCCCGACTTCGCCGCCCTTCGCGGTGACCCCAGCGACAACCTGCCCGGCATTCCCGGGGTGGGGGAGAAGACGGCCGCCAAGTGGATCGTCGAGTACGGGTCACTGCAGTCACTGGTCGACAACGCTGACGCAGTCCGTGGCAAGGTGGGAGATTCGTTACGCGCCAACCTTTCCAGCGTGGTGCTCAACCGGGAGCTCACCCACCTGGTGCGTGATGTACCACTGGCCCAGACGCCGGACACCCTGCGGCTGCTGCCCTGGGACCGGGACCAGATCCACCGGCTGTTCGACGACCTCGAGTTCCGGGTGCTGCGCGACCGCCTGTTCGACACCCTGGCCGCAGTGGAACCCGAGGCCGACGAGGGATTCGAGGTTCGCGGCGGGGCCGCCGCGCCGGGTGCGGTCGCCGAATGGCTAGCGGCCCACGTCCGGGACGGACGCCGGGCCGGGCTGGCGGTGGCCGGCACCCACACCGTCTATGACGGTGATGCGACCGCGTTGGCGATCGCCGCCGCCGATGGGGAGGGCCTCTACATCGACACCACCGCAGCGAGTGCTTCTGACGAAGCGGCGCTGGGTGCCTGGCTGGCCGACCCGGCGGCGCCCAAGGCGCTGCACGAGGCCAAGGCGGCCATCCACGATCTGGCCGGCCGGGGTTGGACGCTGGCCGGTGTCACCTCCGACACCGCGCTGGCCGCCTACCTGGTCCGCCCCGGACAGCGCAGCTTCACCCTCGATGATCTGTCGCTTCGCTATCTGCGTCGGGAGCTGCGTGCGGAAACCCAAGAGCAGCAACAACTGTCGCTGTTGGACGACACTGACGGCGTCGACGACCAGGCTGTGCAGACACTGATCCTGCGTGCTCGTGCGGTTGCCGACCTGGCCGATGCCCTCGACGAGGAACTCTCCCGGATCGACTCGGTTTCCCTGCTGGGCGACATGGAGTTGCCGGTCCAATCCGTGCTCGCCGACATGGAAAGCGTCGGGATCGCTGTCGACGGGGACAAACTTGATGTGCTGCAACGCGAATTCGGCGAGCAGATCCGTGCTGCCGCCGAGGCGGCCTACGCGGTGATCGGCAAGCAGATCAACCTCGGTTCACCAAAGCAGTTGCAGGTGGTGCTGTTCGACGAACTCGGCATGCCGAAGACCAAGAAGACCAAGACCGGCTACACCACCGACGCCGACGCTGTGCAGAGCCTGTTCGAGAAGACCGGCCATCCGTTCCTGGAGCATCTGCTGGCCCACCGCGATGCAACCCGGCTCAAAGTCACCGTCGACGGGCTGCTGAAGTCCACCGCCCCCGACGGCCGCATCCACACCACCTTCAACCAGACGATCGCCGCCACCGGTCGGCTGTCCTCAACGGAACCGAACCTGCAGAACATCCCGATTCGCACCGAGGCCGGCCGGCGTATCCGGGATGCCTTCGTCGTCGGCGAGGCCGACGGGATGGCGTTCGCCGAACTGATGACCGCCGACTACAGCCAGATCGAGATGCGGATCATGGCCCATCTGTCCGCCGACGAAGGTCTCATTGAGGCGTTTCGCACCGGGGAGGATCTGCACTCCTTCGTCGCAGCCCGGGCCTTCGGCGTGCCGATCGAGGAGGTGACCCCCGAGCTGCGGCGTCGGGTCAAGGCGATGTCCTACGGGCTGGCCTACGGACTGAGCGCCTACGGGTTGGCCGCCCAGCTGAAGATCTCCACCGAGGAGGCCAAGGAACAGATGGACGCCTACTTCGGCCGCTTCGGCGGGGTGCGCGACTATCTGCTGGCCGTGGTCGAGCAGGCCCGTAAGGACGGCTACACCTCCACGGTGCTGGGCAGGCGCCGTTACCTGCCCGAGTTGGACAGCAGTAACCGGCAGGTGCGGGAGGCCGCCGAGCGGGCGGCGCTCAACGCCCCGATCCAGGGCAGCGCCGCCGACATCATCAAAGTCGCGATGATCGGGGTGTCTGCCGCCCTGCGGGAGGCCGGCCTGTCCTCCCGAATGCTGCTGCAGGTGCACGACGAGCTGCTGCTTGAGATCGCGCCGGGGGAGCGGGAGGCCGTCGAGACCGTGGTGCGAGAACGGATGGGCGGGGCCTACCCGCTCGACGTTCCGCTGGAGGTTTCGGTGGGCTACGGACCGTCCTGGGCTGCCGCTGCCCATTAGCTCAAGGATGCGACCGCTTGATCGGGCCCGCTGGATGGGGGTTACCGCTGGGGCCGAGCGGCCGGGAGCGGACAGCCGGAAAGGTGCAGCAGCGCCGGCCCGGCTGCTGCCCGCGCCGCCGCCACCGCATACACCTCTTCGTTCTGCAGCGCGAACACCCGCTCATCACCGAACCCCCGGTCTATCC
>VERS01000343.1 GCA_018882545.1 Mycobacterium sp. | reverse complement strand
CAGCCGCGAGGCCGCCTCACCGGCAAGCGGCTGCAGCGCCACCGCGGCGTCGGCGGCGTCGGTGATGGTGCGGCCGTCGCGGTGCAGGGTGGCCGCGCACGCCACCACAACGAAAAATCCGATGACCCCGGTGAGCACCGCACCGGTGACGACGTCGATGCGTTCCAGTGGTAGGTCTTCGGTGCGAAGCTTCTTGTCCACCGCGTAGGACTGCATGAACGACAGGCCCCACGGCGCCAGGGTGGTGCCCAGCGTCGCGGTGACGATCGCCACCGCCTCACCCGTCACCGGCATGGTCGGCACGAGCGTGCCGCGCAGCGCGGCCCCCCAGTCGGGGCCGGCCATTAGTCCCGAGGCGATGTAGGCCAGAAACACCGTGGACAGCAAGAGCAGCAGGCGCTCCACCCGGTGGAAGCTGCCGCGTAGCACCAGTAACGACACCGCCATTGCTGCCACCGGCACGCTGATGTACCGGCTCACCCCGAAGAGCTCGAAACCTGCTGCAATTCCTGCAAATTCGGCGCACGTCGTCCCGATGTTGGCCACCACGAGCGCGGCCAGCACGGCGCCGCCGACCCGCACCCCGTAGCGCTGACGCACCAGTCCGATCAACCCCTGACCGGTGACCACACCCATCCGTGCTGCCAGGCTGTGGAACACCACCAGCGCCGCGGTCGACAGCAGCAGCACCCACAGCAGTTGATAGCCGTGGTCGGCACCGAGCACCGAGTAGGTGGTGATCCCCGCTGGGTCGTCATCGGAGAGCCCGGCCAGCAGGCCCGGGCCGACAACGGCCAGTAGCGCCGCCCATCGGGTTCGTAGCCGCGTCACGGACGCAGGTTGCGGATGAGGTGCCGCCGGTGCGGCCACGCCCCGGAGCGCAGGAATCGCCTACCGCGCCACGCCGGCCGATACGCCAGCCGGTGCCGCCAAAGCCCGGCATGGTCGGGCGGCATCGAGTCCACGATCCGTTCGGCCTGGGGTTGGGCCATCGCGCGCAGCACCCGGTCGGCCACCTCCGGATGGACGACACGCACCGCGGCGGCCGCCTCCTGCGGCTCCTTGACCGCCAGGATCTCGGTGGCCGCATCGGTGTCAACCCGACTCACCAGTGCCGCCAGTCCACGAGCATCCACCCGGTGCACCGCCGCCCGGGGGGTCGAAAGCTGGACCGCGTGCCCGCGCTCGGAGGTCAAATGCAGGTCCGGCCAGGCGACGATGTCCTGCCCGGAGCGCACCCAACGCAGACCCAGCCGGCGCAGGACACCACCAAAGCCCACCTCCACTCCCAGTACCTCCAGGCGTCCGCCGTGCCCGCGGGCCAGTACAACATCGGCGACGCGGGCCATCCGCTGGCCGACGACGTCGACGATCTGGGTGTCCAGCACATCCCGCTTGAGCAGGATCTCGTCCGGGGTCAGGGCTGCAGCCAGGTTCCCGACGGCCCCGGGTTCGGTGGCGGCGACCACCCGGCCGGGCTGGAAGTCGGCTACGCGGTCCCAGTCCAGCAGCCCGGCGGCGCCACCGACCATCCGAACCACCAGCCGCTCGATCCGCTGACCGATGCCGGGGCCGGGACTGACACCCGGGCCGCCGTCGAGTCGCACGGTGAAGTCCGCCAGCCGACCCAGCAGTCCCCCGTCCGGGCGCACAACCGGTTGGCCGGTGACGCGGCTGAGCAGCAACACGGGTCTCAGCATGCCGCATCGGCTGTATCGGGCCGGGTTAACCCGATCTAATCAAGGCGTCGAGAGGAGACGGGTGTGCGCGCTTTGCGGATGGTGGGTTTCGGGCGGGAGCCCGAACTGATGGAGGTTCCCGATCCCACGCCCGGCCCGGACGAAGTCGTGGTCAGGGTCGGCGGCGCCGGAGCCTGCCACTCCGATCTGCATGTGCTCTACGAACTCGATGCCTCGGGGGTGTGGCAGTTGCCGATGACGCTGGGACATGAGACCGCCGGCTGGGTGCACGCCGTCGGCGGCGGGGTGGACGGTCTGTCCGAGGGCGACGCGGTCGCGGTGTACGGCGCGTGGGGTTGCGGCCGGTGTACGCGCTGCGCGGTCGGCGCGGAGAACTACTGCGAGCGCCCGTCTTTGATCGGCGGCGGAGGCCTCGGCCTGAACGGGGGGATGGCCGACTATCTGCTGGTGCCCCACCAGCGGCACCTGGTCCCGCTGCCGGAGGGTTTGGACCCGGTGGTCGCCGCCCCGTTGACCGACGCCGGGCTCACGCCGTACCACGCGATCCGGCGGTCCTGGCCCAAGCTGACCCCGGATGCCACCTGCGTTCTGATCGGGGTCGGCGGCCTGGGCCACGTCGGGGTGCAGATCGTGCGGGCGACCACGGCCGCGCAGGTGATCGCCGTCGACATCAAGCCGGAGGCCGTGGAGTTGGCCCGGCGGGTAGGCGCCCACCACGGGGTGCTTTCCACTGACACCGCGGCCGAGGCGATCCGGGAACTCACCGGGGGCCGGGGTGCCGATGTCGTCATCGACTTCGTCGGCGCCACCCCGACGATGAACCTGGCCCGTGCGGTGGCCCGCACGATGGCCGACATCACCGTCGTCGGAATCGGCGGCGGGGAGATCCCCCTGGGCTTCTTTTCCCAGCCCTACGAGGTCGCCATCACCACCACCTACTGGGGCAGCCGGCCCGAACTGTCCGAACTGTTGGCCCTGGCCGCCCGCGGGCAAGTCGCCACCGAGCTCAGCGTCTACTCCCTCGACGACGCCGCCGAAGCCTACCGGGACCTGCATGATGGAGTGGTCACCGGACGCGCGGTGGTGGTGCCCTGACCCGGCGGTTGGAACCAGACCCGGAGGTTGACTACAGATGTGGGATTTCGAGACCGACCCCGAATACCAGCGCAAGCTCGACTGGGTCGAGGAGTTCATGCGCGAGGACCTCGAACCGCTCGACCTCGCACCGCTGGACCCCTACGACAAGAAGAATCCGGAGTTGATGCGGGTGCTTCGGCCGCTGCAGCAGCGGGTCAAGGACCAGGGCCTGTGGGCGGCGCACCTGGGCGCCGAACTCGGCGGTCAGGGCTACGGTCAGGTCAAACTGGCGTTGCTGAACGAGATCGTCGGTCGATCCCGTTGGGCACCTGCCGTTTTCGGATCCCAGGCCCCGGATTCGGGCAACGCCGAGATCATCGCGCTGTTCGGTACCGAGGAGCAGAAGACGCGCTATCTCCAGCCGCTGCTCGACGGGGAGATTTCATCGTGTTACTCGATGACCGAACCGCAGGGCGGGTCGGATCCGGGCCTGTTCACCACCCGCGCCGAACGCGACGGTGACGACTGGGTGATCAACGGCGAGAAGTGGTTCACCTCCAACGCCCGCTACGCGTCGTTCTACATCGTCATGGCGGTCACCAACCCGGAGGCCCGCACGCACCAGAAGATGTCACTGTTCATCGTGCCGGCCGAAACCGCGGGTATCGAGATCGTGCGCAATGTCGGAGTGGGCGGAGAGTCGTCGGCGCATGCCTCGCACGGCTACGTGCGCTACACCGATGTGCGGGTACCGGCCAACCACCTGCTGGGTGGAGAGGGCCAAGCGTTCGCGATCGCGCAGACCCGGCTGGGCGGCGGACGGGTGCACCATGCCATGCGCACCATTGCGCTGGCGCGCAAGGCCTTTGACATGATGTGCGAGCGGGCAGTGTCCCGGCAGACCCGGCACGGTCCGCTGGGCGACTTCCAGATGACGCAGGAGAAGATCGCCGACAGCTGGATTCAGATCGAGCAGTTCCGGCTGCTGGTCCTGCGCACCGCCTGGAAGATCGACCGCTACCACGACTACCAGAAGGTGCGCCGCGACATCGCCGCGGTGAAGGTGGCGATGCCCAGGGT
>VERS01000342.1 GCA_018882545.1 Mycobacterium sp. | reverse complement strand
CCCGCGGCGAGGTGGATCGCCCGGCGCCGTTCGCGGTGAATGTCCTCGGCAACGTTGGCCAGCAGTGCGAAGGTGCTGAACGCCCGGATGACCGGGATGGCCTGGCCGACGGCGATGCCTTCGAACATCTGCGCCAGTTCTGCGCGGTCGATCTCCGAGCGGCGCACCCGGAAGGACGCGACCCGCGCGCGTTCGACAAGGCCGAACACCTCCGCGCCGTTCTGCTCGCGCACGGTGTCACCGAGCATCGAGCCGAGCAGACGGATGTCCTGACGCATCGGTTCGGTGGCCTCCCGGCCGATCCGGGTGCGGTGCACATCGCCGATCGGATCCAGCGCGGGGTCGCTCATGGGCTCAAGTATCGGGTGCAGCCCGCCGGAAGGTCGGGCAACCGGCCGCCGATCAGCCGGCCGACAGCTCGACCCTCAGGGTCGACCCTCGGGGCCAGACTCTCAGGCGAACTTGATCATCAGGCCGATCCCGACGATCGCGACCACCCAGATACCGGTGACGAACAGGGTCAACCGGTCGAGGTTCTTCTCCACGACCGTGGATCCGGACAGGCTGGATTGCACACCACCGCCGAACAGCGTGGACAGGCCACCGCCCTTGGCCCGGTGCAGCAGCACCAGCAGCACCACCAGGACGCTGGTGATGATCAGCAGGATCTGCAGAGCGAGCATCATGGCGGTCAGCCTACCGGGTCAGGGCCGAGGTCAGGGCAACGGGCCGCCGGCCGCGATCGCCGACAGGGTGGCGAACTGCTCCCCGTCCAGGGATGCACCGCCGACCAATCCACCGTCGACGTCCTGCTGGGCGATGAGTTCCCCGACGTTCTTGGCGTTCATCGAGCCGCCGTAGAGCACCCGCACACCCTCGGCGATTTGCGGCGACGCCAGTTGCGCCAGCTTCGCGCGGATGGCGCCGCACACCTCCTGGGCGTCGGCGGCCCCGGCCACCCGGCCGGTGCCGATCGCCCAGACCGGCTCGTAGGCGATCACCACCTGGGCCAGTTGCTCTTCGGAGAGCCCGGTCAGCGAGCCCTCCAACTGGGCCAGGTTGAAGTCGACGTGCTCACCGGCCTCCCGGATCTCCAGATGTTCGCCGATACACACGATCGGGACCAGCCCGTGCCGGAAGGCGGCGGCGGCCTTGGCGGCCACCACCGCGTCGTCCTCGTGGTGATAGGTCCGCCGCTCGGAGTGGCCGACCACGACGTAGGTGCAGCCCAGCTTGGCCAGGAAAGCTCCGCTGATGTCACCGGTGTAGGCGCCGGAGTCATGCGGCGAAAGGTCCTGGGCGCCGTAGGTCAACCGCAGCTTGTCGCCGTCGACGAGAGTCTGGACGCTGCGCAGATCGGTGAACGGCGGGATGACGGTGACGTCGACCTTGTCGAAGTACTTCTCCGGCAGCGCGAACGCGATTTTCTGCACCAGGGCGATCGCCTCGAAGTGGTTGAGGTTCATCTTCCAGTTGCCGGCGATCAGCGGTTTGCGGGACATGGATAAGCCTTCCTAGCCGAGGATTTCGATACCGGGCAGGGTCTTGCCCTCCAGGTACTCCAAGGACGCCCCGCCGCCGGTGGAGATGTGGGAGAAGCCGTTCTCGGGCAGGCCGAGTTGGCGCACCGCGGCCGCCGAATCGCCGCCGCCGACCACGCTGAAAGCCCCCTTGGCGGTGGCGGCGATGATGGCCTCGGCCACGCCCTTGGTACCCGCTGAGAAGGCCGGGAACTCAAAGACACCCATCGGACCGTTCCAGAAGATGGTTCGGGCGTTCGACAGCAGGGTGGCGAACCGCGCCACTGACTCCGGTCCGATATCCAGGCCCATCTTGTCGGCCGGAATATCCTTCACGCCAACGGTTTCCGGGGGCGAGTCGGCCTTGAATTCGGCGGCGACCACGACGTCGACCGGCAGATGGATCACGTCGCCGTACTCCTCCAGCAGCCCCCGGCAGGTGTCGATCATCTCCTCTTGAAGCAGCGAGGTACCGACTGGAAGACCCTGGGCGGCAAGGAAGGTGAAGCACATCCCGCCGCCGATGATGACGCTGTCGGCCTTGCCGGCGAGATTCTCGATCACAGCCAGTTTGTCGGAGACCTTCGAGCCGCCGAGTACCACCGCATAGGGCCGCGCGCCGGCTTTGGCGAGCTGCTCGAGGACCTTGACCTCAGCGGATACCAGGGTGCCCGCATACCGGGGCAGCAGCTTGGCCACGTCGTAGACGGAGGCCTGCTTGCGGTGCACCACGCCGAAGCCGTCGGAGACGAAAGCCCCGCCGTCTCCGACGAGTTCGGCCAGACCCGCTGCCAGCGCCTGTCGTTCGGCGTCGTCCTTGCTGGTCTCCCGCGGGTCGAACCGGATGTTCTCCAGCAGCAGCACATCGCCGTCGGTCAGTCCTTCGGCGCGTGCCAACGCGTCGGTGCCCACCACATCCCCGGCCAACTGCACGTGCCGACCCAGCCTTTCGCCGAGCACCTTGGCCACCGGGGCCAGGGAGTACTTCGGCTCCGGGCCGCCTTTCGGCCGGCCCAGGTGCGCGGTGACGACGACTTTCGCCCCGGCGTCGGAGAGCGCCCTGAGGGTGGGCACGGAGGCGTCGATGCGGCCGGTGTCGGTGACGTTGCCGTGCTCGTCGAGGGGCACGTTGAGGTCACAGCGGACCAGAACTCCGCGCCCCGCGACGCCCTCGGCGATCAGGTCGGCGAGACTCTTTACAGCCATCGGTTACAGCGACTTGCCGACCAGGGCGATCAGGTCGATGAGGCGGTTGGAGTAGCCCCATTCGTTGTCATACCAGGACACCACCTTGGCCTCGTTGTCGATGACCTTGGTCAGACCGGAGTCGAAGATCGAACTGTGCGGGTCGGTGACGATGTCGCTGGAGACTATCGGCGCGTCGTAGTACTTGAGGATGCCCCGCATCGGCCCGTCGGCGGCCGCCTTGACCGCGGCGTTGATCTCCTCGACGCTGGCCGCCTTCTTGAGATTGACGGTGAGATCGGTGACCGAACCGGTGGGGATCGGCACCCGCAGCGCGTAGCCGTCCAGCTTGCCCTTCAACTCCGGCAGCACCAGGCCGATGGCCTTGGCGGCTCCGGTGGAGGTCGGGACGATGTTCAGCGCGGCGGCCCGGGCGCGACGCAGATCCTTGTGCGGGGCGTCCTGCAGGTTCTGATCCTGGGTGTAGGCGTGGATGGTCGTCATCAGTCCGCGCTCGATGCCGAACTCGTCGTTGACGACTTTGGCAAGCGGCCCAAGGCAGTTGGTGGTGCAGGAGGCGTTGGAGATGACGTTCTGGCTGCCGTCGTACTTGTCGTCGTTGACACCCATGACGATGGTGATGTCCTCGTCCTTGGCCGGGGCGGAGATGATGACCTTCTTCGGGCCCGACTCGAGGTGGCCGCGGGCGCGGGCGTCGGTGAAGATACCGGTGGACTCCACGACCACGTCGACGCCGAGTTCGCCCCACGGGATGGCCGCCGGGCCCTCCTTGATCGCGAACGCCTTTACCTTGCGGCCGCCGACGACGATGTTGTCGCCGTCCACCGATACTTCCTCGGGCAGCCGGCCCAGGACGGAGTCGAACTTGAGCAGGTGCGCCAGGGTGTTGATGTCGGTCAGGTCGTTGACGGCCACGATCTCGATGTCGACATCCCCGGATCCCGGGCGGTGCAGGCCCAACTCCTGGGCCATCTTGCCCACGGCCTCGACTTTCTTGCGCGCCGCCAGGGCCCGGTAGAAGTTGCGCCCGATGCGTCCGAAACCGTTGACGCCAACCCGGATCGTCACGTTGTCTCCTCCAGTAGCTTTCCGAATGCCACCGGTCAGCCTAGTGCGGACGATCGACCGGACGGG
>VERS01000341.1 GCA_018882545.1 Mycobacterium sp. | reverse complement strand
CTTCCCGAACAGGGTGCGGGCCGCCCCCGCGGTGACCACCGACCCGGTGATCACGATGCCGGCCCCGGCGACGCCGTCGCCGGACTCCTCGACGAGGGCGGTCGCGGATTCGATGGCGTCGGCCAGGGTGGCGCTGCGGATCACCCGGTCCGGCCCGAAGATGTCCTCGGCGCGCAGTGCCAGCGCCTCGGGTGCCAGCGCCCGCGGCGAACCGTTGTCGGTGACCACCACCACGTCGAACACCGGTTCCAGGGCCGCCAGAATGCCGGTCACGTCCTTACCGTCCAGCACGCTGACCACACCCACCAGGTAACGGAAATCGAACTCCGCCGTCAACGCTTGCGCCAGCGCGGCCGCGCCGGCCGGGTTGTGCGCGGCGTCGATGAACACCGTCGGTGCGCTGCGCACCCGCTCCAGTCGGCCCGGGCTGCGCGCCGCGGCGAACCCGGAGCGGACGGCGTCGACGTCGAGTTGGCGCTGCACCCCGGCGCCGAAAAACGCCTCCACCGCGGCCAGTGCCAGTGCCGCATTGTGGGCCTGGTGCTCGCCGTGCATCGGCAGGAAGATCTCCGGGTAGACCCCGCCCAGGCCCTGCAGTTCCAGCACCTGCCCGCCGACGGCGACCTGCCGGCTCAGGACGGCGAACTCCGAGTCGGCCCGGGCCACCGCGGCGTCGACGCGGACGGCCCGGGCCATCAGCACCGCCATCGCATCGGGCGGTTGGCGCCCGATCACCGCGACGGGCTCCGCGCCGCCCTGGGTTCCACCGTCCGGGGTGCCGCCGGCGCCGATGATCCCGGCCTTCTCCCCGGCGATCTCGGCGATCGTCTCGCCGAGGTAGTCGGTGTGATCCAGGCCGATCGGCGTGATGACCGCCACCGGGGCGTCGATGACGTTGGTGGCATCCCAGCGGCCGCCCATGCCGACCTCGATGACACCGATGTCCACCGGTGCGTCGGCGAACGCCGCGAACGCCATCGCGGTGAGAACCTCGAATTTGCTCATCGCCGGTCCGGGTTGGCCGAGTTGGCCGCTCCGCGACTGGGCGTCGACCATCTGCACGAACGGTTCGATCTCGCGGTAGACCTCCACATAGCGGGCCGGGCTGATCGGCCGGCCGTCGATGGCGATGCGCTCGGTCGCGAACTGCAGGTGCGGGCTGGTGGTGCGGCCGGTGCGCTGCTGCAGGGCGGTCAGCAGCGCATCGACCATCCGGGCCACCGACGTCTTGCCGTTGGTGCCGCCGATGTGGATGCACGGGTAGCTGCGCTGCGGAGAGCCGAGCAGGTCCAGCAGGGCCTGCATCCGGGTCAGACTCGGTTCGATCCGGGTCTCCGGCCAGCGCTGGTCGAGCAGATGCTCGACCTGCAGTAGTGCGGCGATCTCGTCCGGGGCGGGTTCGGTCATGCCAAGGCAGCCAGGCGCGCGGCGATCCGGTCGGTCTCCTCGCGGGCCAGTTTCTGGCGGTCCCGGATCTTGTCGACGACGTCGCCGGGCGCCTTGGCCAGGAACGACTCGTTGTCGAGTTTCGCGGTGGTGGCGGCCAGTTCCTTCTGCGCGGCGGCCAAATCCTTCTCCAGTCGGCGCCGCTCGGCGGCGACATCGACGGTGCCGGAGGTGTCCAGTTCGACGCCGACGGTCCCGCCGGAGAGCCGGACCTCGACCTGGGCGGTCGGGGCGAAGTCGGCATCCGGTGTGGTCAGCCAGGCCAGTGCAGTCACCGAAGCGATGTGGTCGACCAGGCCGGCCGCCTCGATGCCGGCGAGCCGCGCGGGCACCTTTTGGCGGTCGGCCAGGCCCTGGTCGCTGCGGAACCGCCGGACCTCGGTGACAAGCCTCTGCACATCGGTGATCCGCCGCGCCGCAGCGCTGTCCCATTCGATTCCGGAGGGCTGCGGCCACGGGGCGATCACCAGAGACTCCGCGTTGGTCAGCTGCTTCCACAGCACTTCGGTCACGAACGGCATGACCGGGTGCAGTAGTTTGAGCAGAGTGTCGAGCACCGCCGCAAGCACCGCGGTGGTGCCCGAACGACCCTCGCTGAGTTGGACTTTCGCCAATTCCAGATACCAGTCGCAGAATTCGTCCCAGGCGAAGTGGTAGAGCGCCTCGCAGGCCCGGTTGAACTCGTAGGCCTCCATTGCCGAATCCACCTCGGCGCGAACCTGTTCGGAGCGGCCCAGGACCCAGCGATCGGCGTCGGTGAGCAGTTCGGAGCCTGGCAGCGCGGCCGGGGCGGCCCCGTTCATCAACGCGAACCGGGTGGCGTTGAACAGTTTGGTGGCGAAGTTGCGTGATGCGCGGGCGTGGTCTTCGCCGATCGACAGATCCCCGCCCGGACTGGCGCCGCGGGCCAGGGTGAACCGCAGTGCATCCGCGCCGAACAGTTCCACCCAGTCCAACGGGTCAATTCCGTTGCCCCGCGACTTGCTCATCTTGCGGCCGTGCTCGTCGCGGATCAGGCCGTGCAGGAAGACGTTCTCGAACGGAACCTGCGGACCCCTGGCTCCCCCGCTGGTGACGGCCTCGTCTTGCGCGACGAAGGTCCCGAACATCACCATCCGGGCGACCCAGAAGAACAGGATGTCGTAGCCGGTCACCAGAACGCTTGTCGGATAGAACTTCTCCAGATCCGGAGTACGGTCCGGCCAGCCCATGGTCGAGAACGGCCACAGCGCCGAGGAGAACCAGGTGTCCAGCACGTCGGGATCCTGCTGCCAGCCCTCCGGCGGGGTCTCGTCCGGGCCGACGCAGGCGATCTGCCCGTCGGGTCCGTGCCAGATCGGGATCCGGTGGCCCCACCACAACTGTCGGGAGATGCACCAGTCGTGCATATCGTCGACCCAGGCGAACCAGCGTGGTTCCAGGCTCTGGGGGTGAATCACGATGTCGCCGTTGCGGACTGCGTCACCAGCGGCCTTGGCCATTGACTCGACCTTGACCCACCACTGCAGGCTCAGCCGCGGTTCGATGGGCTCGCCGCTGCGTTCGGAGTGCCCGACGCTGTGCAGGTAAGGCCGCTTCTCGGCGACGATGCGGCCCTGATCCTCCAGTGCTTTGCGCACTGCGTAGCGGGCTTCGAACCGGTCGAGGCCGTCGAACTGCGTTGCGGTGTCGACGATGCAGCCGCGGGTATCCATGATCGTGGGCATCGCCAGGTTGTGGCGCAGGCCGATCTCGAAGTCGTTGGGGTCGTGAGCCGGTGTGACTTTGACTGCGCCGGTGCCGAATTCAGGGTCGACGTGGGCATCGGCGACGATGACGATCTCACGGTCCTGGAAGGGATGCGGCAGGGTCTTGCCGACGAGGTGACGGTAGCGGTCGTCGTCAGGGTGCACCGCGATCGCGGTATCGCCGAGCATGGTTTCGATCCGGGTGGTCGCGACCACGATGTGCGGCTGCGAATCGTCCAGCGAGCCGTACCGGAACGACACCAGTTCACCCTCGACCTCCTCGTACTTCACCTCCAGGTCGGAGATCGCGGTCTGCAGCACCGGTGACCAGTTGACCAGCCGCTCGGCCCGGTAGATCAGTCCGGCGTCGTAGAGCCGCTTGAAGATGGTCCGCACGGCGCGGGAGAGGCCGGCGTCCATGGTGAACCGGTCGCGGCTCCAGTCCACCCCGTCGCCGAGGCGGCGCATCTGGGCGCCGATGGTCCCGCCGGACTCGTGTTTCCACTCCCAGACCTTCTCGACGAACCGCTCGCGGCCGAGGTCTTCTTTGGTCTGGCCGTCGGCGGCGAGCCGCTTTTCGACCAGTGTCTGGGTGGCGATGCCGGCGTGGTCCATGCCGGGCAGCCACAGCACCTCGTAGCCCTGCATGCGCCTGCGGCGGGTCAGAGCGTCCATCAGGGTGTGGTCC
>VERS01000340.1 GCA_018882545.1 Mycobacterium sp. | reverse complement strand
CATCTGCACGGGGTGGATCTGCGCATCCCGGGGATGCCCCCGGTCAGCGTCGGGTACATCCAGCCGCCGCGCCTGCCGGTGGTCGAGACCACCTCGGTACAGGCCGATGCGACCTTGGCGGACAACGGGCTCCCGCTGACCACGACGCTGACGATGCAGCCCGGGCCACTGGAGATGACCATCGAGATACGCGGCCATGCCCCGGTCCGGCTGGACTCCGCCGACGGGCGGGTCAGCTTCTTCCCGCGGGCGTGGGCCGCGGTGCGCACCGCAGACGGCCGACGGGGTGTGGGCTGGCTGGAGTGGAACCGCAACCAGGACCGGGACGAACCCGGCCTCGAGGACCTTAGTTCTTGACCACCTGGGTGCCGCCGGCCAGTTCGTCGTGCTTGCCCTGCTTGGTCGGGCTGCTGCTGATAGTCACGGCGATCACGATGATGGCGATGATGCCCAGCAGACCACCGACGTAGGGGATGACCGGCAGCAGGGTCCAGGCGTTGCGGATGGCGGACTGTTTGAAGTCCGGTTTGGCTGCCCCGCCCGCGCCGCGCACCGACAGCCCGAGCAACTTCTTGCCCAGGGTGTATCCCTGGGTGGCCTCCATGGCCACGAAGTAGCCGAACATCAGGACGCCGGTGAACAGGCCGGTGACCAGGATGCTGCTCGATGAGCCGACGAGGAACGCCAGCAGCCACGACAGCACCCCGACCAGTAACCCGTCGATGATGCGGGCGCCCCACCGCTCCATGAGCCCGCCCGGGTGGCTGGCGTAGCCGTAACCGATCTGGGGGTAGCCGGGCTGGTATCCGGCCACCGGCGGGTAACCCGGCGTCGGGGGCGGCGGGTAGCCGGCCGAGGGTTGTGGGGGATAACCGGGCACCTGGTAGCCGGGAGCGGGTGCATAGCCGGGTGGTGGTGGCGGGGGGTAGCCGGATGGCTGACCGTAGGCGTTCGGATCCTGGTCGCCGATTGTCATCGCACACTCCTGAGGGATCGGTTGAGGCCGGTAGCCGCCAATCTACCGTCCGCCGTGGGTGAACCGGCCGTTCATCATGGTCATGTCGACCACAGTCGCGGCGATGCGGTGCGCCGGCACCGTGAACAGGTTCTCCCGCAGGACCACCAGATCGGCGCATTTGCCCACCTCGATCGAGCCGACCAACTCCTCGAGCCGCAGTTGGCGCGCGGGTGCCAGAGTGTTGGCGTGCACCGCCGCAGCCAGGTCGAGCCGCTGGTCGTCGGGACTGAGCGCAGCTGCCGAGGGATCCCCCAGGGTGCGACGGGTGACCGCGGACTCGATGGCATCCAGCGGCCGGTAGGTGGAGAACCACCCGGCGGCGGGCCAGTCGGTGCCGAAAGTGACCTCCGCGCCGCTGTCCAGGATCGAACGGATCAGATACTGGCGGGCGGCGCGGTCCGGTCCGACGCGGGTGCGGATGGTCTCCTGGCTGGGGTCCACGGCGATCCAGTTCGGCGAGAACTGGGCGAAGACGCCCAGTTCGGCGAAGCGCGGCAGATCAGCGTCGTCGGCGAATTCCAGGTGCGCGATGGTGTGCCGGCGGTCGCGTGGCGGGTTACCCGCGACGGCGGCCTCGATCGCATCGAGGGCGATGCGGACCGTGCGGTCCCCGATGGCATGGATGTGGATGTCGACACCCGCCGCGTCGGCTTCGGCCACCAGGTCCCGCCATTGCTCGTCGTTCAGCCCCGACTGACCGGTGAAGTCGGGGCGGTCGGCGTAGGGTGCCAGCATCGCGGCGGTGTGACCTTCGATGGTGCCGTCGCCAACGATCTTGAGCACCCCGCCGCGGACCAGTTCGGTGTCGTAGCAACGGCCCGCAGCCAGCGTCGCGGCCACCGCGCCTTCGGTCGGGGGCCCCTGGATCAGGTGGGAGAACACGACCCGGAACGGCAACCGGCCCTCGGCTTCCAGGTCGGCGTAGACGACGGCCAGTGTGTCCGGATCGGCGCCGGCGGGCGGCATCCCGGCGTCGAACACCGCGGTGATGCCCGCTGCGGCCGCCCGGGGCGCCCACTGCTCCAGCAACCGGGCGAAGAGTTCGGCGGTGAGGGGTTCGACGGCGTGGACCACCGGCAGCAGGGCGGCCACCTCCAGGACGACCCCGGTTGGCTCGCCCGCCGCATCACGTGCGTAGAAGCTGAACCCCGGCGCCGGGTCGGCGGTGCCGGCGGTGATGCCGGCCAGGTCCAGTGTGGCGCTGTTGACCCACAGGCTGTGACCGTCGATCGCGAAGAGCAGCACCGGCCGGTCCGGCACGATCGCGTCGATGTCCGCCCGGTGCGGTCCGTCGGGGCCGAACATGTCCATCCGCCAACCGAATCCGCGGATCGGACCGTCGGGGTTGGCGTCGGCGTAGTCGGCGATGGCCGCCAACGCGTCGGTTCTGGTGGGGACCTGCAGATCAACACCGGCGGTGTAGAAGCCGCCCAGCAGCGGATGGATGTGGCCCTCGATGAAGCCGGGCAGCACCATCCGCCCGTCCAGGTCGACGATCCGGGCGTCCGGTCCGCCGGCCGACGTCGCCTCGTCGTCGGTGCCGACGGCGATGATCCGGTTGCCCCGCACCGCGACGGCCGAGGCCCAGGGCTGCCGCGGATCGAGGGTGTAGACGGCCCCGCCTCGGAGGACTGTCGCCGCTCCGGGGGACGACGGGGACGACGCCGGATTGGGGGAGGGAACCGGCCCGGTGGAGTCCGCCACGGTACCGGCGGGGAAGTGGCAGCTGCGACACATACCCGGCAGGTTACCCGCGGCGACGATGATCCGGCCCGTATCGTCGCGGTCATGCACCTCGGCTGGGAGGAACTCGCCGGCGGGGTGCACCGAGCCCGGCTGCCGTTCCTCGACGTCTCGGTCGGGGCGGTGGTGGGCCAGGAGGGCCTGTTGGTGATCGACTGCGGTACAACGCTCATCGAAGCGGCTGCCATCGGCGACGATCTGCGTGAGATGACCGGGAGTGATGTCACCCACGTGGTGATGACGCACCACCACTTCGATCACATCCTCGGTTCAGCCGGCTTCCCGCAGGCACAGAGCTTCGCCGCACCGCCGGTCGGGGTGGGGTTGACCGACCGGCTCGACGCGGTGTGTGCCGAGGCGGTGCGGTACGGGGCCGACCCGGCGGAGGTCGCGCGGGCCGCCCGCGCTGCTCGCCCGCCCGACCAGCTGGTCTGGCGCGCCGAGTTGGACCTCGGCGATCGCGCGGTCACCGTGCTGCATCCGGGATCCGGGCATACCGACCACGATCTGGTCGTGGTGGTGCCCGGCCTGCCGACCGTGGTGTTCTGCGGTGATCTGGTGGAAGAGTCCGGGGATCCGGCGGTCGGCGATGATGCCCACCCGGCCGCCTGGCCGGCGGCCCTGGACCGGGTGCTGGCCGTCGGAGGCGAGGATGCGTGCTACGTCCCCGGGCACGGTGCCACGGTGGACGCCGATTTCGTTCGGCGCCAGCGTGACTGGATCAGAAGCCGGTTCTGAGTACCCTCTCGAAGGTGTCGACGAAGAAGTCGGCGGACTGCCGGGTGATGCACATCGGCGGCTTCATCTTCAGCACATTCTGCCGGTCCCCGGTGGGCTGCACGATGACGCCGAGTTCACGCATCCGCTCACAGATCGCCGCGGTCTCACTCACCGCCGGGTCCAGGGTGGTGCGGTCACGGACCAGTTCCACACCCATGTACAGCCCGCTGCCGTGCACGGTGCCGATCAGCGGATGGCGGGTGGCCAGTTCGTTGATCCGCGCCTTCAGGTGGTCGCCGACGATCAGCGCGTTCTCCTGCAGGCCGTCCCGCGCCAGAACATCCAGGACGGTGAGACCGACCACGCTGGACACCGGGCTGCCG
>VERS01000339.1 GCA_018882545.1 Mycobacterium sp. | reverse complement strand
GTTGCATACCGAGCACGGTGTCGGGGGACCGATGCAATGGCACAAGATGGGCGCGGGATGGTCCTGGGTCCGCAAAGAGGGCTCCGAGAGCGACCACGCCGCGGCCGCCGCCCAGGGATGGGCCGAGATCGCCCACCGGCTCGCCGCCCAACGCCATGACTTCTATGTGCTCGACGAGTTCACCTACCCGCTGAAGTGGGGGTGGATCGACCTTGAGGAGGTGCTGGCCGCCCTGCGCACCCGGCCGGGCCGCCAGCATGTGGTGATCACCGGCCGGGACGCCCCGCAGCCCCTGCTGGACGCCGCCGACCTGGTCACCGGGATGACCTGCGTGAAGCACCCGATGGACGCCGGCCGCAAAGGCCAGAAGGGGATCGAGTGGTGACCTCGGCGAGCGTCCCGGCCGTCGTCATCGCCGCGCCCTCCTCCGGAAGCGGGAAGACGACGCTGGCAACCGGTCTGATCGGTGCGCTGCGCCGGGCCGGTCACCGGGTGGCACCGTTCAAAGTCGGCCCGGACTTCATCGACCCGGGCTATCACGCCCTGGCGGCCGGCCGGCCGGGGCGCAACCTCGACCCGGTCCTGGTGGGGGAGGGGCTGATCGGACCGCTGTACCGCAACGGATCCCGCGGCGCCGACATCGCGGTCGTCGAGGGGGTGATGGGACTCTTCGACGGTCGCATCGAGGATCCCCTCGTGCTGCCGGCCCGCGGATCGACCGGGCAGGTGGCCCAGCTGCTGGGCGCACCGGTGATCCTGGTGGTCGACAGCCGCGGCCAGAGCCAGTCCATCGCCGCTGTGCTGCATGGGTTTTGCACGCTGGAGCGCGGTGTCCGCGTGGTGGGCGTGATCCTCAACCGGGTCGGATCGGCACGCCACGAGCAGGTGCTGCGCCAGGCCTGCGAGTCGGTCGGGGTGCCGGTGCTCGGTGCGCTGCCGCGCCACGATGATCTGGCGGTGCCCTCGCGGCACCTGGGTCTGGTGACCGCCGCCGAACACGGCGACCAGGCCCGGTCGGCGGTGGCCGCGATGACCGACCTGATCGCCCGGCACGTCGACATCGCCGCGGTCGCGGCGGTATCCCGGTCCGCGGTCGGGTGCGAACCGTGGTCGGCCCAACAGGCGGTCGGCGAGCCGGTGCCGGGCCGACCGTTGGTGGCCTTGGCCGCAGGGCGGGCGTTCACCTTCGGCTACGCCGAATACGAGGAACTCCTGCGGGCGGCCGGCGCTGAGGTGGTGACCTTCGACCCGCTCAGCGACACCCTGCCCGAGGGCACCGGCGCACTGGTGCTGCCGGGGGGCTTCCCCGAGCAGTACCCCGCGGAGTTGTCCGCCAACACCGAACTACGCCTGCAGATCCGGGCGTTGGCCGCCCGGGCCCCGGTACACGCCGAGTGCGGCGGACTGACCTTTCTGATGTCCGACCTCGACGGCCACCGGATGTGCGGTGTGCTGGCCGGTTCGGCGCGCTTCACCCCCCGGCTGACCCTGGGCTACCGCGATGCCATCGCCGCCGCCGACTCCACGCTGCACCAGGCCGGCCACCGGCTCAGCGGGCATGAATTCCACCGCACCACAGTGGAATTCGGCCAGACCATCCAGCCCGCGTGGCTGCTAGCCGGGGGTGGCCCGGCGGGATTCCGCGACGAGGGCGTGATCCAGGGCGGCGTCCACGCCTCCTACCTGCACACCCACCCCGCCGCCCACCCGGCGTCGCTCCGGCGCTTCGCGGCCGCGGCACTAGGCTCACCTCGGTGACCGAGAACGCCTATCTGGTCGGCCTTCGCCTGGCCGGCAAGAAGGTCGTCGTGATCGGCGGCGGTACGGTCGCCCAGCGCCGGGCGCCGGTGCTGATCGCCCACGGTGCCCTGGTGCACGTGGTCGCCCGGGCCGCGACCCCGGCGGTGGAAGCCCTCGCCGAGCAGCAACCGGGCATCACCCTGGAACTGCGCGACTACCGCGACGGTGACCTCGACGGCGCCTGGTATGCCATCGCGGCCACCGACGACCCGGCCGTCAACGCCGAGGTGGTGGCCGAGGCCGAGCGACGCCGGATCTTCTGCGTGCGGGCCGACGCCGGTCGCGACGGCACCGCCGTCACCCCGGCGTCCTTCGACTTCGAGGGACTGCTGGTCGGGGTGCTGGCCAGCGGCGAGCACCGCCGCTCGGCGGCCGTGCGCTCGGCCATCCGGGAAGCCTTTCAGCAGGGTCGCATCGCGCCCGACGTCGTGGCCAGCACCGCCTCCGACGTCATCCCTGGCGGGGTGGCGCTGGTCGGTGGCGGCCCGGGGGACCCGGAACTCATCACCGTGCGGGGCCGGCGCCTGCTGGCGCACGCCGACGTAGTGGTCGCCGACCGGCTGGCACCTCCGGAACTGCTGGCCGAACTGCCGCCCAATGTCGAGGTCATCGACGCCGCGAAGATCCCCTACGGCCGAGCGATGGCGCAGGAGGCCATCAACGAGGTCCTGATCGAGCGGGCCCGGGCCGGCCAGTTCGTGGTCCGCCTCAAGGGCGGGGATCCGTTCGTCTTCGCCCGCGGCTATGAGGAAGTCCTCGCGTGCGCCGAGGCTGGGATCCCGGTCACAGTCGTGCCGGGGGTCAGCAGTGCGATCGGTGTGCCCGCGCTGGCCGGGGTGCCGGTCACCCACCGGGCGGTCAACCATGAGTTCGCCGTGGTCAGCGGGCATTTAACGCCGGACGACCCGGAGTCGCTGGTGAACTGGGACGCGCTGGCCAAACTGAGCGGCACGCTGGTGCTGCTGATGGCGGTGGAACGGATCGCACTGTTCGCCGAGGCCCTGATCCGTGGCGGCCGGCCGGCGCAGACCCCTGTCCTGGTGGTCCAACACGGCACCACGGCGGCCGAGCGGATGCTCCGGGCCACCCTCTCTGACGTGCCCGAACGGATCCGAGCCGAGGGGATTCGCCCGCCGGCGGTCATTGTGATCGGCCCGGTGGCCGAGTTCGAGACGCTATCGAGACTTTAAAGTCTTCTTAATATTGGGGTAGGGTGAGCCGCTATGACGGCTCTCAACGATGCCGACCGCACGGCCCCATTCCACGGGGTGGGCCACGGCGGCAATCGCGACGCCGCCGGCGGCCGGTCGGTTCCGGTCCGGTTGCCCGCCTCCGACCGCGGCACGGTTCCCGGATGGCTGGGTTCGCCGCGGTTCCTCGCCGCGGTGGTCGCGATCGGCGGGATGCAACTGCTGGCCACCATGGACAGCACGATCGCGATCGTGGCGTTGCCCAAGATTCAGGATGAGCTGGGCCTCTCCGACGCCGGTCGCAGCTGGGTGATCACCGCCTATGTGCTCACCTTCGGAGGTCTGATGTTGCTCGGTGGGCGCCTCGGGGACGCCATCGGCCGCAAACGCACCTTCATCGTCGGTGTGACGCTCTTCGTGATCGCCTCTGTTTTGTGCGGAATCGCCTGGGATGAAACAACTCTGGTGGTAGCCCGGCTGCTGCAGGGCGTCGGCTCGGCGATCGCCTCGCCGACCGGTCTGGCGCTTGTCGCGACCACCTTCGCCAAGGGCCCGGCCCGCAATGCTGCCACCGCGGTGTTCGCCGCGATGACCGGCATCGGTTCGGTGATGGGCCTGGTGGTCGGCGGAGCGCTGGCCGAGGTGTCCTGGCGGCTGGCGTTCCTGGTGAACGTGCCGATCGGCCTGCTGGTCATCTACCTCGCGCACACCACGCTGCGGGAGACTCACCGGGAGCGCCTCAAACTCGACGCCGCCGGTGCGCTGCTGGCGACGGTGGCCTGCACCGCCGCGGTGTTCGGCTTCACCCAGGCCCCGGAGAACGGCTGGACGGCGCCGTCCACCCTGGCCGCCGGTCTGGCCGCGGTCCTGGCGTTCGTGGCATTCGTC
>VERS01000338.1 GCA_018882545.1 Mycobacterium sp. | reverse complement strand
CAGGATCACGATGGTGTGGTCACCAGCGCCCAGTTCCTTCTCGATGGTGCTCGCCAACCACACACTGGTGCCCTGGACGAATACCGCGCCGGTACCCGAGGAGACGGTGTCCAACCCGGCGAACCGGTCGCCGGTCTTGGCGGCCAGTGTCCGGGCTGCCGCGCCCTGCGCCTCACCGAGAACACTGATGCCCAGCACGGGCAGCTCCCGCATTTTGGGCCAGGTTTCGGAGGTGGCCTGCACACAGAACGACACCAGCGGCGGGTCCAGCGAAACCGGGACGAACGTGCTGGCCGCGAGTCCGACCCGGGTGCCGTCGACCTCCGCGGCGATGGCGATCACCCCGGAGGGGAAATGGCTGAACGCCTCTCGCAACGAGGCGGGGGTCAACTCGGTGTTGCCCATAGGGGCTCTATCTTCACACACGAAACCTTCACACGAGCAACGCCAGCCATCGCACTCCTGCCGGAGTGGTCCCCGAAATTGGCTGTTGAGTAGCCTGTCGGTGTGGGAGAAGTCTCGATCCTGTCCGTGCTGCGGGAACGCGCCGGGCGAACCCCAGACGAGGTGGCCTTCACGTTTACCGACTACGACCGTGACTGGGACGGCGTGGCCGAGAGCCTCACCTGGTCGCAGCTGTACCGGCGGACGCTCAACGTGGCCGCCGAGGTCAGCCGGCACGGCGCTCCGGGCGACCGGGCGCTGATCCTTGCCCCGCAGGGACTGTCTTTCATCGCTGCGTTCCTGGGCGCGATACAGGCCGGCTTCATCGCGGTGCCGCTTGCCGTCCCGGTGCCCGGCTCCCATGACGAACGGGTCAGCGCGGTCGTCACCGACACGTCTCCGACGGTGGTCCTCACCACCTCCGAGGTCTTCGACATGGTCGCGCAGTACGTCGACGACGGCGCCGCAGTGGTCGCGGTACTTGCTGTCGACATGATGGACCTCGACGCCGAGGAACCCGTCAGCGAGGACATACCCGACGGCCCGGATATCGCCTACCTGCAATACACTTCGGGCTCCACACGTCTGCCGGCCGGTGTGATGATCTCCCACCGCAACCTGTTCGCCAATTTCGAACAGTTGATGGCCGACTACTTCGCCGCCACCGACGGTCGGTTACCGCCAGGGGGCCGTCTGGTCTCATGGCTGCCGTTCTTCCACGATATGGGTCTGATGCTCGGGATCGCGGCCCCGATCCTCGACGGGTGCGGCGGGGATCTGATGAGCCCACTGGCGTTCCTGGCCCGCCCGGCGCGTTGGCCGCAGGCACTGGCCCGGCACGAGACGGCCTTTTCAGCGGCACCCAATTTCGCCTTCGACCTGACCGCGCGGCGCACGACCGACGAAGAGATGGCGGGCCTTGATCTGAGCGGGGTCATCGGGATCATCAACGGCGCCGAACGAATCCACCCGTCGACCCTGGTGCGGTTCAACGAACGGTTCGGCGCGGTGGGATTCCGGCCTGAGATGGTGCTGCCCTCCTACGGTCTGGCCGAGGCGACTGTCTTCGTCGCCTGCGGGAGCAATGGCCGGGCTCCGGAGGCCGTCGAGTTCGACGCCGAGCAGCTGACCCTGGGCAACGCCGTCCGCGGGTCGGGCGGCACGCAGCTGGTGCGCTACGGTCTGCCGGCGTCCCCGCTGGTGCAGATCGTCGACCCCGATACCTGCCGACCTTGCCCGGACGGCACCGTCGGCGAGATCTGGACCCATGGCGAGAACGTGTCGGCCGGCTACTGGCGCAAGCCGGAACAGACCGGCTCGGCATTCGGCGCGACGCTGCTCGACCCGCCGGCGGGAGTCCCCGAGGCGCCGTGGCTGCGCACCGGGGACCAGGGTTTCGTCTCGGAGGGTGACCTTTTCATCGTCGGTCGCATCAAGGACATGCTGATCGTGCGCGGCCGTAACCACTACTCGGAGGACATCGAGGCGACGGTGCAGCTGATCACCCGCGGACGGGTGGTCGCGATCGCGGTTCCCGATGAACACACCGAGCAACTGGTCACCATCGTCGAACTGCCCAGGCGGGAAGACACCGCAGAGCTGGAGACGGTGAAAACCGATGTGATCGCCGCTATTTCACGCGCACACGGTCTGCAGGTCGCTGACATAGTGCTGGTCGAACCAGGGTCGATCCCGACCACCACCAGCGGCAAGGTCCGCCGATCGGCCTGCCTGCAGCAGCACCGGCTGGGGCAGTTCGAGCGGCTGGACGCCTAGCCGACCCCCTTCATGTGGATCACCCTGCTGGTGATGGCAATCGCGGTCAGCCTGGAGCCGTTCCGCCTCGGCATGACCGTTGTGATGCTGAACCGCCCGCGCCCGGTGCTGCAGTTGGCCGCATTCCTGGCCGGTGGCTTCCTGATGGGTCTGTCGGTGGGCGCGGTGGTGCTGTTCGTGGTCCACTCCTGGCTACCGAAGTCCGGACACCTGACCCTGCCCCAGGTGCAGATCGTGATCGGCCTGCTCGCGCTGGGTGCGGCGGCGATCGTGGCGGCCACCAAACCTCGCACCCGAACTCCGCCGGACTGGCTGAACCGCCTGCTCGACGGGCGGTCGCTGTGGGTTGCCGGCGGCGCCGGACTGGGGATCGCACTGCCGTCGGTCGACTACCTGGCGGCATTGGCTCTCATCGCGGCGGCCGGCGCCACACCCGCCACCCAATTCACGGCGTTGCTGATGTTCAACGTGGTGGCTTTTGCACTGGTGGAGATCCCGTTACTGGCCTACCTGGTGGCGCCGGAGCGCACCGGTGCGGCGATGACCAGGCTGCACGGGTGGATCCGCACCCGGCCCCGGCGCGGGGTCGCGGGCCTGCTGGCGGTAGTGGGCACCGTCCTGGTTGCCGTCGGCCTGCTCGGACTGAAGGCATCGGGGCCAGCGTAGGTGCCGGCGTGGTCCGGAGTGGGTACCGGACTCAGGGTGCCTGGCCGACGCTGTTCAAGACGGCCAGCATCTGCGAGAGCGGGTCGGTTGCCACGCCGTCGCCGAAGGCCGCCTGGGTGGCCGGCGCGGTCACCTCGGCGGGGTCATAGCCGTTGACCGGATCCACGGTGATCGGGGCGGTCGCAGGGTCGTCGTTCCGGGAGTAGCCGGCGTCGACCATCGGCTGCAGGATCGCGTCCAGGCGGTTCAGCGTGCCCTCGTCGACACCCAGGTACTTCAGCGGCATCACCAGCGGCAGGTGCTGCTGCGGGATCATGAACGTGGTGGTCTTGGCGCCCCGGGAGTTCACGGTCGTCCTGATGTTCTGCGGCGGCACCATACTCGGGTTGGTGAACGCCACGGCGGTGTGACCGGTCGCCAAACCGGCGATCGCGTTCGCCAGCGCCAGCCAGTTGTCCGTGCGGTCCGGCCAGTCGGAGATGCTGTCATACGGGGAGACGAACTGGTAGGTGTCGTACTGACTTTCCACCACCGGAGGTATCCGGTAGTCCAATGAGGGAACCACGCTGCCGACCGGGAAATTCTCCCTCAGCCAACCTTTTCCGAAGGCGTTCAGTCCGATCGGATCGCCGTACATCGCAAAGGACAACTGGTCCGGCGGTGGGGCGTTCGGATCGCTGGCCAGCCGGGCCTGCACCGCGTTGAGCACCATCGCGCCCTCCGACAGGCCGATCGCGGTTCCCCGACCACCCTGGTTGATCGCCCGGATGAGGTTGCCTTCGCCCTCGTCCACCGACTCGCCGATGCTCGGACCATCCAGACCGAGCCCCGGGAAGTTGTCGTCCAGCCGCCCGATGCCCGGGAACAGCCGCTCCAGGGTGTGGCCCTGCACCTGACCGGCCGGATAGTCGACGATCTGGCGGTCCAAACCGGTGAACCACTGCGCACCGGTCCGGCGGATGTACTCCTCGTAGGGGATACCCGCGACGTGAGCGCC
>VERS01000337.1 GCA_018882545.1 Mycobacterium sp. | reverse complement strand
GTCCCAGGAGCGGGCCGCCGCCGCGTTGTCGGGCGGTTACTTCGCCAAGTCGGTGGTCCCGGTGCGCGACCAGAACGGTCTGCTGATCCTCGACCACGACGAGCACATGCGTCCGGGCACCACCATGGAGAGCCTGGCCAAGCTCAAGCCCGCCTTCGAGGGTTTGGCCGCCATGGCCGGCTTCGACGACGTCGCGATGCAGAAGTACCACTGGATCGAGAAGATCAACCACGTCCACACCGGCGGCAACTCTTCCGGCATCGTCGACGGCGCCGCCCTGGTGCTGATCGGCAACGAAAAAGCCGGGAAAGCCTGCGGGCTGACCCCGCGGGCCCGGGTGGTGGCCACCGCCACCAGCGGCGCCGACCCGACGATCATGCTCGTCGGCCCGACCCCGGCCACCGAGAAGGTGCTCGCCACCGCCGGGCTGACAGTCGACGACATCGACCTCTTCGAACTCAACGAGGCCTTCGCCTCGGTGGTGCTGAAATTCCAGAAGGATCTGGGCATCCCCGGCGAGAAGCTCAACGTCAACGGCGGGGCCATCGCGATGGGCCACCCGCTGGGCGCGACCGGCGCCATGATCACCGGCACTATGGTCGACGAACTGGAGCGTCGCGGCGCCAAGCGTGCGCTGATCACGTTGTGCATCGGCGGCGGAATGGGCGTCGCCACCATCATCGAGCGCGTCTAAGAGCGCTGGAACTTCCGAGAAAACCGAGGTAAGCGAAAAACCATGGCAGAGAACACCATCCACTGGGATAAGGATGCCGACGGCATCGTGACCCTGACCCTCGACGACCCGACCGGGTCGGCGAACGTGATGAACGAGCACTACCAGGAGTCCATGCGCAAGGCCGTCGAGCGCCTCGTCGCGGAGAAGGACTCGATCACCGGCGTGGTCATCACCAGCGCCAAGAAGACCTTCTTCGCCGGTGGCGACCTCAACGGCATCATCCAGATCACCCCGGAGCATGCCGGCGAGGCGTTTGACACCGTCGAGAACGTCAAACGTGATCTGCGTGCCCTGGAAACACTGGGCAAGCCGGTCGTCGCCGCAATCAACGGCGCTGCGCTGGGCGGCGGCCTGGAGATCGCGCTGGCGTGCCATCGCCGCATCGCCGCCGATGTCAAAGGCAGCCAGATCGGCCTGCCCGAAGTGAGTCTGGGCCTGCTGCCCGGCGGCGGCGGGGTGACCCGCACGGTGCGCATGCTGGGTATCCAGAACGCCTTCGTCAACGTGCTGAGCCAGGGCACCCGCTTCAACCCGAAGAAGGCCAAGGACGCGGGCCTGGTCGACGAACTGGTCGACAGCGTGGAGGAACTCGTGCCGGCGGCCAAGGCCTGGATCAAGGCCAACCCGGAGGCGCACACCCAGCCGTGGGATGCCCAGGGCTACAAGATGCCCGGCGGCACCCCGGCCAGCCCGGCGCTGGCGGCTATCCTGCCGTCGTTCCCGTCACTGCTGCGCAAGCAGATCAAGGGTGCGAACATGCCCGCCCCGCGGGCCATTCTGGCCGCTGCCGTGGAGGGCGCGCAGGTGGACTTCGAAACCGCCAGCCGCATCGAGAGCCGCTACTTCACCGAACTGGCGACCGGCCACGTCGCCAAGAACATGATCCAGGCATTCTTCTTCGACCTGCAGGCGATCAACGCCGGCGGTTCTCGCCCGGAGGGTATCGGCAAGACCCCGATCACCAAGATCGGCGTTCTGGGCGCGGGCATGATGGGCGCCGGCATCGCCTACGTCTCGGCCAAGGCCGGCTTCGACGTCGTCCTCAAGGACGTCACCCTCGAGGCCGCGACCAAGGGCAAGGGCTACTCGGAGAAGCTGGAGGCCAAGGCGCTCGAGCGCGGACGCACCACTAAAGAGAAGTCCGACGCGCTGCTGGGCCGGATCACCCCGACCGCTGACGCCGCCGATTTCAAGGGCGTTGACTTCGTCGTTGAGGCCGTCTTCGAGAACCAGGAACTCAAGCACAAGGTGTTTCAGGAGATCGAAGACATCGTCGAGCCCAACGCCATTCTGGGCTCCAACACCTCCACCATGCCCATCACCGGGCTGGCCGCCGGGGTGAAGCGTCAGGAGGACTTCATCGGCATCCACTTCTTCTCCCCGGTCGACAAGATGCCGCTGGTCGAGATCATCAAGGGCGAGAAGACCTCCGATGAGGCCCTGGCGCGGGTGTTCGACTACACCCTGGCCATCGGCAAGACCCCGATCGTGGTCAACGACAGCCGCGGCTTCTACACCAGCCGGGTCATCGGCACCTTCATCAACGAGGCGCTGGCCATGCTCGGCGAGGGCGTGGAGCCCGCGTCGATCGAGCACGCCGGTTCGCAGGCCGGCTACCCGGCCCCGCCGCTGCAACTCTCCGACGAGCTCAACATGGAGCTGATGCACAAGATTGCGGTCGCATCCCGCAAGGGCATCGAGGACGCCGGCGGGACCTATGTTGCGCATCCGGCCGAGGCGGTGGTGGAGAAGATGATCGCGCTCGGCCGGCCGTCGCGGCTCTCCGGTGCCGGCTTCTACGAATACGTCGACGGCAAGCGAACCGGACTGTGGCCGGGACTGCGCGAGGAGTTCAAGTCGGGCAGCAGCAAGATCCCGCTGCAGGACATGATCGACCGGATGCTGTTCGCCGAGGCGCTGGAGACCCAGAAGTGCTTCGACGAGGGCGTCATCGAGACCACCGCGGATGCCAACATCGGCTCCATCATGGGCATCGGCTTCCCGCCGTGGACCGGGGGTGCGGCGCAGTTCGTCACCGGCTACCCCGGCGGCAAGGCCGCATTCGTGGCCCGCGCCAAAGAACTGGCCGCCAAGTACGGCGACCGGTTCAACCCGCCGGCATCGCTGCTGACCTGAATCCGGCTGACTCCCGGAGGTGATCGGCTTCGTGGAGGTGCCGACCAGCGAGTGCCCGGGGTGTCACCAGACGGTTCCGGCGGCGCCGTTCTGCGGGTCCTGCGGCGCCGCCAGGACGGCCCCGGTCACCGCCCGGGGCACGCTGCTGCGGCCGGCGGTGTACGCGGCCGCCCCCCGGGAACCGCTCTGGACCCCCCGGATCAGCAGCACCTGTCTGCCCCGCCTGGCCGCAGCGATGCGCAAGCCCTTCGGTGTCGGTCTGATCCTCGTGCTGGTCGCGGTTGTCATTCTCGCGGCAGCCGGGGCGAATGGGCCCGTAGGTGTCGTCGCGGTCCTCGGCTGGCCGCTGCTGTTCCTGATCTACCTCTGGCAGACAGATGTGTTCCGGGACATCCCGATTCGCATCCTGGTACTCGCCGCAGCACTCGGCGTGGCACTCGGCGTCGGGTGGTGGCTGCTGGCCGGCCGCATCCTGGCCGGCTCCTACGGTCTCTCGACAGGTTCGGCCCTGATGCTGACCGGGGTGCTCAACGTCGGATTACTGATCACCGCCGGCAGCGCCGTTCTGATGCTGATGCCCGCTGTCCTGACCAGGCTGCTCGCCATGCCGGTGCGCGAGTCGCTGGACGGTTTCGTCGTCGGCGCGTTCGGCGCTCTGTGGTTCATGACGGCTGCTAGCACCACCATCGTCGCGCCGCAGTTCGTCGAGGGCCTGATCGACGACCGCGGCGCGGCGCGGGTGCTAGAAGATGCTCTGAGCTACGGGATCGTCAACCCGATCACCGCCACGGCGGCCGGTGGCCTGGTGGGTATGAGCCTGTGGTTCACCCCGGACCGGCGACCGGGTCGTAACCCCGGACGGGCTCGGACGGCCTTGACGCTGTGCACCGTTGTGGGTGCGCCGGTGTACTTGGCGGTGTGGTTGGTGGACGCGACGAGTGTGCCACCGGCGGTTGATCTTTCGCTGAAGTTGGCGCTGGCGGTGCTGGCACTGCTGGTGGTTAGGTGCGCGGTGCAGATC
>VERS01000336.1 GCA_018882545.1 Mycobacterium sp. | reverse complement strand
CGCTGCTGGTACTGGCCATCGTGGCCAGTTCGACGCTGGTCTTCACCAACCGGGTGGAATTACTGCGCCTGGCCGTCGTGCTCTCGCTGTGGGCGGCGGTGATGGCCGCTTTCGTCACCGTGATCTACCGTCGGCAGACCGACGTCGCCCAGGCCCGCGCCCGGGATATGAAGCACGTCTACGACCTGCAACTCGACCGGGAGATCTCGGCCCGCCGGGAGTACGAGGCGGCCGTCGAGGCTCAGCTGCGACGGCAGCTCTCCCGTGAGGTCCGCGCGCAGGCCGCCGACGAAATGGGCGCACTGCGCGCCGAACTCGCCTCGCTGCGGGCCCAACTGGAGGTGATGCTCGGTACCGACCTCGGGCATCGGCCGGCGCTGGAGGGCGAGCGGGTCACCGTCGCGATGGCCCCGCCGATGCCTCCGCCGCCGGATCGGGTGGAGAGCAGCCGCGTCACGGTGATCTCCGAGACGATCGTCACCGAGGCGAGGGTGACCGCCGCCGACGACACCGCCTACATCCTCGAGAGTCCTATCATCGACGTCGCCGAGGAACCGCTGACCCCGGTGTCCGTGCATGAGGACCCGGCGGCGACACAGGCGCCCCCGGCGGCCGAACCCCAGCAACCGTCCGGCGGGACCCACCGGCGCCCGGAACCGCCGGCGGAACGGTATCTGGTACAGCCCGTCGCGGCGCCCGGCCCGCCGCCGGCCGTGCCGCCCGAGGCGCCGCCGTGGCGCCCGCCCGAGGTGCGCCTGGGCCGGCACGCCACCGCCGAGAACGCCGCGCCCCCAACACGCCCGGAACCGCCCGCACCGCCGCGTGGTCGGCACTGGGTCGCTCCCGAAGCTCCGTCGAGTCCGGCCGGTCGGCATCGCGGGCCCTCGGAAGCGACCGCCGGACCGTCCGTCGGGGAACCGGTCGTCGAACCCGACCAGCCCCAGGGCCAGCATGCCGACGGACAGTCGTTCTCCGAACTCCTGCAGCGCCTGCAAACGGATCTCCCCAGCGGCGGCGGCCGGCGTCGTCGCCGCGAGGACTGACCCGGAGGCTAAACTCGACCCCTGACCGTCCGATACCCCTGCAGTGGGATCGGAACGCGACACACGTGAGCGAGGTCGTCGACATGGGGACCCCTAACGGCCTGCGCCCGGCACGACTCAAGGTGGGGGTCATCTCCGCCGGCCGGGTCGGCAGCGCCCTCGGCGTGGCCCTGGAACGCGCCGACCACGTCGTGGTGGCCTGCAGCGCGATCTCGGCCGCCTCGCGGCGGATGGCCCAACGCAGGCTCCCCGACACCCCGGTTCTGCCGGTCCCCGACGTCGCCGACCGCGCCGAACTTCTCCTGCTGACCGTTCCCGACTCCGAACTGCCCGCACTGGTGAGCGGACTGGCCGCGACCGGCGCGGTGCGGCGCGGCACCATCGTGGCGCACACCTCGGGGGCCAACGGTGTGGCGGTGCTCGCCCCGCTGACCCAACAGGGCTGCGTGCCCCTGGCGATTCATCCGGCGATGACCTTCACCGGCGCCGAGGAGGACATCGCCCGACTGGCCGGCACCTGCTTCGGGATCACCGCCGCCGACGAGATCGGCTACGCGATAGCCGCATCGCTGGTCCTGGAGATCGGCGGGGAACCCTTTCGGGTCCGCGAGGACGCCCGCACCCTCTATCACGCGGCACTCGCGCACGCCAGCAACCACATCGTCACCGTGATCGCCGACGCGCTGGCGGCACTGCGCGCCGCGCTGGCCGGGCAGGAACTGCTCGGCCAGGAGCTGGTCGGCGAGGCACCCGGTGGGATCGCCGAACGTGTTATCGGGCCGCTGGCCCGAGCGGCGCTGGAGAACACCCTGCAGCGCGGCCAGGCAGCGCTCACCGGCCCGGTCGCCCGCGGCGACGCCGCGGCGGTCGCGGCGCACCTGGCCGCACTCGATGACGTCGATCCCATGCTGGCTCAGGCCTATTGCGCAGACTCGCTGCGGACCGCGCAGCGAGCACACGCCCCACAGGAGGTTTGTGACGTGTTGACGGGATGGTCTCGGTCCGGCGGGGCGAACCGGTGACCACCAAAGCGCCGCAGTTCAGTGCCGGGCAACTCAACGTCTATCCCACGCCGCATGCCGTCGCCGAGGTCAGTCGGGCGTTACGGCACACCGGCCGGCGGGTGATGCTGGTCCCCACCATGGGTGCCTTGCATGACGGACATTTGGCCCTGGTGCGAGCCGCCAAGCGGGTGTCGGGATCGGTGGTGGTCGTGTCGATCTTCGTCAACCCGCTGCAGTTCGGCGCCGGTGAGGATCTCGACGCCTACCCGCGTACCCTCGACGCCGACCTCGAGCTGCTGGCCGAGGAGGACGTAGAGGTGGTTTTCGCGCCCACCCCGACCGTGATGTACCCCGACGGTCCGCGGACCACCGTGCATCCGGGTCCGTTGGGTGCAGAACTCGAAGGCCACTCTCGCCCAGGGCATTTCGCCGGAATGCTGACCGTGGTCTTGAAGCTCTTCCAGATCGTGCGCCCGGACCGCGCCTTCTTTGGAGAGAAGGACTACCAGCAACTCGTCCTGATCCGGCAGATGGCCGACGATCTCAACCTCGACACGCGCGTCGTCGCAGTGCCCACCGTGCGGGAATCCGACGGCCTGGCGATGTCCTCCCGCAATCGCTACCTCAACGTCGAGGAGCGCGAACAAGCCGGTGCGCTGTCCTCGGCGTTGCTGGCCGGGATGTACGCCGCGGGTGGCGGTCCGGCCGCGGTGCTGGACGCCGCCCGCGCGGTCCTCGACGAGGTTCCTGCGATCATCCCCGACTACCTGGAGTTGCGGGGACCGTGGCTTGAACCCGCGCCTGCCGCTGGTCCGGCGCGACTGCTGGTCGCCGCGCGGTTGGGCGCAACGCGCCTGCTGGACAACATCGCAATAGAACTCCCGGATGGCCATACACAGGCGGAGCCAGGTGCCGTCGAACACGAAATAACCTGGAGGAACTGATGTTCCGGACACAGCTCAAGTCACGTCGGTTGCAGCGGGGGTGAGTGGACGGTGCTGCTGGCCATCGATGTGCGCAACACCCATACCTCGGTGGGAGTGATCACCGGCGTCGGTGATCATGGGAAAGTGCTTCAGAATTGGCGGATTAGGACCGAACCGGAGGTCACCGCCGACGAGCTCGCGCTCACCATCGAGGGTCTCATAGGGGATGATTCCGAACGGCTCACCGGGGTTACCGGACTGTCCACGGTGCCGTCGGTGCTGCATGAGATCCGGCTGATGCTCGATCAGTACTGGCCTGCGATTCCTCATGTGCTGATCGAACCCGGTGTGCGGACGGGGATTCCGCTGCTGGTCGACAACCCCAAAGAAGTCGGAGCGGACCGGATCGTGAACTGCTTGGCGGCTTATGCGAAGTTCGGTACCGCCGCCATCGTGGTGGACTTCGGTTCCTCGATCTGCGTGGACGTGGTCTCGGCCAAGGGGGAGTTTCTCGGTGGCGCGATCGCTCCGGGTGTCCAACTCTCCTCCGATGCTGCCGCCGCGCGATCGGCCGCGCTGCGGCGGGTCGAGCTGACCAGGCCGCGATCGGTGGTGGGCAAGAACACGGTGGAATGTATGCAGTCCGGCGCGGTCTTCGGGTTCGCCGGCCTGGTGGACGGGCTGGTCAGCCGGGTCCGCCAGGATATGGACGGCTTTGCCGGTGGCGACGTCGCCGTGGTGGCCACGGGCCACGGCGCGCCGCTGATGCTGCCCGAGTTGCACACCGTCGAGCACTACGACAAACATCTCACCCTCGACGGCCTGCGCCTGGTCTATGAGCGCAACCAGGACGGTCAGCGGGGGCGGCCCAAGCCAACCCGCTGATCAGCTCGGTGCAAAACTCCCCTTAAGCTGGCACGCCGTGAGCG
>VERS01000335.1 GCA_018882545.1 Mycobacterium sp. | reverse complement strand
CGCGACGGCCAGGGCGGCAACCGCGCTCATAGCTGTCGAGATCTTGTGTCGACGTCGATTCGGCACGGAAGTCTCCTCAATCTGAACTATGTGCGGCTCAAAATTTTTGAACCTTTTCCGCCGCCTCCGGTGTGGGTTCCGAAGGCGACATGTCGATGTTAGAGCTGAGACTGCTGTGACTGGAGTGACGATGCGCAATCGTGAACGAATCGCGACATTGCCCTGCTCCGCGGACCCGAACCCGGCGCCGCGGTAACCCGCGGTCAGTCGAGTTTCGCGATGCGGTTGGGGCCGGTCCGGTCGGATAACCTTTGAGCTGATGACAACCGCTCGTTTCGACCTCTTCGTCGTCGGGTCCGGCTTCTTCGGCCTGACCATCGCCGAGCGGGCGGCGACGCAACTCGGCAAACGGGTTCTGGTCCTCGAGAAGCGGCCGCACATCGGGGGCAATGCCTACTCCGAGCCTGAGCCTGAGACCGGCATCGAGATACACCGGTACGGCGCGCACCTGTTCCACACCTCCAACACGCGGGTGTGGGACTACGTGCGCCAGTTCGCCGAATTCACCGGGTATCAGCACCGGGTCTTCGCCCTGCACGGCGGGCAGGCCTACCAGTTCCCGATGGGGCTGGGTCTGGTGTCACAGTTCTTCGGCCGCTACTTCAGCCCCGATGAGGCCCGTGCGCTGATCGCCGGTCAAGCCGCAGAGATCGACACCGCCGACGCGCAGAACCTTGAAGAGAAGGCCATCTCGCTGATCGGCCGGCCGCTCTACGAGGCCTTCGTCAAGGGCTACACCGCAAAGCAGTGGCAGACCGATCCCAAGGAACTGCCGGCGTCGACGATCAGCCGGTTGCCGGTCCGGTACACCTTCGACAACCGTTACTTCAACGACACCTACGAGGGCCTGCCGGTCGACGGCTACACCGCCTGGCTGGAGAACATGGCCGCCGACGACCGAATCGAGGTGCGGCTGGACACCGACTGGTTCGACGTACGCGATGAACTCCGGGCCGCGAGCCCGGAGGCCCCGGTGATCTACACCGGACCGCTGGATCGCTACTTCGACTATTCGCAAGGTCGATTGGGTTGGCGCACACTGGATTTCGAAGTCGAGGTGCTCAACACCGGCGATTTCCAGGGCACCCCGGTGATGAATTACAACGACGCCGACGTGCCCTACACCCGCATCCACGAGTTCCGGCACTTCCACCCCGAACGCGACTATCCGAACGACAAGACGGTCATCATGCGGGAGTACTCCCGCTTCGCAGCCGCCGACGACGAGCCTTACTACCCGATCAACGCTGAGTCCGACCGGGCGCTGCTGGCCGCCTACCGGTCCCGCGCCAAGGCCGAGACGGCGGCGGCCGGCGTGTTGTTCGGCGGCCGGCTGGGCACCTATCAGTATCTGGACATGCACATGGCCATCGCCAGCGCACTGAGTATGTACGACAACGAACTGGCGCCGCATCTGCGCGACGGCGCGCCGCTGACGGCCGACGAAAGCAGCACCCCATGAGCGAGATTCCCGCCGGCCCGATCACAGGAGGCGAACGCCGCGCGGTCAGCCTGCTGCAGCGGATCATCCTGCCGCGCCCGGGCGAACCGCTGGACGTCCGCAAGCTCTACATCGAGGAGTCCGACACCAACGCGCGGCGCGCACACGCCGTCACTCGCACGACTCTGCAGATCGGCGCCGAGTCCGAGGTGTCCTTCGCCACCTACTTCAACGCATTCCCGGCCAGCTACTGGCGGCGCTGGTCGACGCTGACCTCGGTGGTGCTCCGAGTCGAACTCACCGGTGCCGCCCGAGTCGACGTCTACCGCTCCAAGGCCACCGGCGCGCGGATCAGCGTGGGCGGCACCGAGATAATCAGCGACGGATCAGTTTCCGCCGCTGCGGAATTCGAGGTCGAACTGGCTCCTTTCGAGGACGGCGGCTGGATCTGGTTCGACATCACCACCGACACCAAGACCGTCGTGCACAGCGCCGCCTGGTACGCCCCGGTTCCCGCACCGGGCCGCGCCGACATCGCCGTGGGAATCCCGACCTTCAATCGTCCCGCCGACTGCGTCAACGCTCTGAAGGCGCTCACCTCAGATCCTTTGGTGAACAACGTGGTCGGTGCAGTCATCATCGCCGACCAGGGCAGCGACAAGGCCGCCGACCACCCCGGGTTCCCCGCTGTCGCCGCTGCTCTGGGCGACCGGCTGTCCATCCACAACCAGCCCAATCTGGGCGGTTCGGGGGGCTACAGCCGGGTGATGATGGAGGCGCTGCGTCACACCGACTGCGAGCAGATCCTGTTCATGGACGACGACATCCGCATCGAGCCGGACTCCATCCTGCGCGCGCTGGCGCTGAGCCGGTTCGCCAAGATCCCCACCCTGATCGGGGGCCAGATGCTGAACCTGCAGGAGCCCTCACACCTGCACGTCATGGGTGAGATCGTCAACCGCGCCAATTTCATGTGGACCAACGCGCCGCACACCCAGTACGACCACGACTTCGCCAAGTACCCGCTGGACGGCGACGACAAGAAGGGCCGCAGCAAGTTGCTGCACCGCCGCATCGACGTCGACTACAACGGCTGGTGGATGTGCATGATCCCGCGCCGGGTCGCCGAGGAGCTCGGCCAACCGCTGCCGCTGTTCATCAAATGGGACGACGCCGACTACGGCCTGCGCGCCGGCGAACACGGGTATCCGACTGTGACCATGCCGGGGGTCGCGATCTGGCATATGGCCTGGAGCGACAAGGACGATGCGATCGACTGGCAGGCCTATTTCCATCTGCGCAACCGGCTGGTGGTCTCGGCCCTGCACTGGGACGCCCCGGTCACCGGCCTGGTGAAGAGTTCACTGAAGGCCACCATCAAACACCTGATGTGCCTGGAGTATTCGACGGTCGCGATCCAGAACAAGGCGATCGATGACTTCCTGGCCGGGCCGGAGCACATCTTCTCCATCCTGGAGTCGGCACTTCCCGAGGTGCGGGCGCTGCGCCAGACGTACCCCGACGCCGTGGTGCTTCCTGCTGCCACCTCGCTCCCGCCGCCGAGTGGCCGCACCAGGGCGCACAAGCCGCCGGCCGCGCTGCCGGTCATCGCAGTGCGGTTGGCGCGCGGGCTGGTTCACCAGTTGAGCAAGGCCGATCCGGCCCACCACGAACGCCCGCAACTCAACGTCGCCACTCAGGACGCGCGCTGGTTTCTGCTGTGCAACGTCGACGGCGTCACCGTCACCACTGCCGATGGCCGCGGGGTGGTCTACCGTCAGCGCGACCGGGCCAAGATGTTCGCCCTGCTCAAAGAGTCGGTGCGACGGCACATCCGGTTGTACCGCAAGTACGACCACATGCGGCGGGTGTACCGCGAGGCGCTGCCCGAGTTGTCCAGCCAACGCAAGTGGGAGACCGTCTTGTTCGACCAGGCGGCGATCGGTGCCTGACGGCGGGACCGGTATGCCCGATGCGGGTCCGCCCCGCGGCGAGGTGGCCGCACTGGTCGGGGTGCAGTCCCGGCTCGCCGCACCGGCGGTGGTCGGGGTGGCCCGGTCGATGTCGCACTTCGGCGAACACGCCGCCGGTTGGCTGGCGGTGTCGGCACTGGGCGCGGTGCTGTCCCCGCGGCGGCGCGACTGGCTGCTGGTCGGCGTCGGTGCGGTGGCCGCGCACGGCGCGGCGATCGCGATCAAACTCGCGGTCCGCCGCCGCCGCCCGCACCACCCCGATATCGCCGTCAACGTCGCCACCCCCAGTGCGCTGAGCTTCCCCTCCGCCCATGCCACCTCCTCCACCGCCGCGGCTATGCTGCTGTGCCGGGCGACCCGTTCGCCGCTGCCACTGGCCACCGTGCCGCTGATGGCGTTGTCGAGGCTGGTGCTCGGGGTGCACTATCAAGCG
>VERS01000334.1 GCA_018882545.1 Mycobacterium sp. | reverse complement strand
TCCCAGCGCGGCGCCGCCAAGCCCGCGCCGGCGGCCGTTACTCCGTCCAGCGTGCCCGTCGACCCCGCCAAGTACGCCGGCACCTACTACGAGCAGGGCAGCGTCAAGCAGTTCTTCTCGATCGGCCTGGTCAACACCAAGGCGGTCTACTCGGTGAAGCCCGACGGCTCGCTGGGGGTGCAGAATTCGGGCAACTATTTCGGCAAACGCGGCCCGAAATCGTCCATCGTCGGGGCGGCCGTTCCGGTCAACGCCAACAACACCGCACTCAACGTCGGCTTCGGCGGGAAACCCTCGGCCAACCCGCCGGGCAACTACCTGATCCTCGACCGCGCCCCCGACTACAGCTGGGCCATCATCAGCGATACGAGCGGGCGCAGCGGGTTCATCCTGACCCGAAGCCAGACCATCGACCCGGCGACCTACCGGCAGCTGGTGGCGCAGGCCCGCGCGCTGGGCGTGACGGGACGCATCACCCCGACGCGGCAGTTCCCCGCCTGAGCCGGGCGCCACTACGGTGGAGCGGTGGTTGACGATTCGGATCCGTCGGGTGTGAGGTGGGCGCTGGTCACCGGCGCCTCGGCCGGTATCGGCGCGCAGATCTGTCGGGAGTTGGCCGGACGGGGCTTCAACCTCGTTCTGGTCGCCCGTCGGGAGGGCAGACTGCGGGAGGTCGCCGACCAACTGACCGCCGCCCACCGGATCGACACCCGCGTGGTGGCCGCCGACCTGGCCGCCCCGCGCGCGGCGCAGGACCTGCACGCCGCCGTGCGGGCACTCGGCCTGGACATCGAGGTCCTGGTCAACAACGCCGGACTGCTCTACAACGGCTACTTCGACGAGACCGCGCTGGACAAACAACAGGACCTGCTCGCGGTCAACGTCGTGGCGCTGACCGCGCTGACCCATCTCTTCCTCGCCGATATGCTCGACCGCGGCCGGGGCAGGATCCTCAACGTCGCCTCCACCGCGGCCTGGGTCGGCATCCCGCAGCAGAACGTCTACTCCGCCTCCAAGGCTTACGTGCTGTCGTTCACCCTGGCCCTGGCCAATGAGTTGAGGAGCAAGACCCGCGCTGTCACCGCGACCGCGCTGTGCCCCAGTTTCACCGCGACGACGATGCTCGACAACCCCGAACAGGGCGCCAAGCTGTCGGTGCCCTCCGCGCTGATCATGGATCCCGAAGTCGTTGCCCGCGAAGGGGTCGCCGCGTGTCTGCGGGGCGATCCGGTCGTCACACCCGGGCTGTCCAACCGGGTCAGCATGGGACTGGTTCAGGTGGCGCCCCGCCGGTGGGCGACGGCGGCGTTGGGCTGGGCCTACCGGCGCGCCCAGTCGTGACCGGCGCGCACCAGTCGGCCGGTACGTACCTCAGCGGGTGCCGCCGGTCCCCGTGACCGGTCCCGCCGACGGCGATCAGGGCGGCTTGGAGCAGGTCGCCGCGGCCGACCGGGTGCCTGCGCTGACCGGGCTGCGCGCGGTGGCCGCCCTGTCGGTGGTGGGCACCCACGCCGCGTTCGGAACCGGTGCGCTCAACCGCAGCTATCCGGGAATGATGCTGGGCCGCCTCGACATTGGCGTGGCCATCTTCTTCGTACTGTCCGGGCTGCTGCTGTTCGGGCCGTGGGTGCGCGCCGCGGCGGCCGGCACGGCGGGGCCGTCGGTGCGCCGCTACGGCCGAAACCGGTTGCGGCGCATCATGCCGGCGTACCTGGTCACCGTCGTGGCGGCCTACCTGCTCTACCACCTGCGGCCCATCGAACCCAACCCGGGGCACACCTGGACCGGACTGTTTCGCAACCTCACCCTCACCCAGATCTACGGTGACTACTTCTCCGGCTATCAGCATCAGGGCCTGACCCAGATGTGGAGCCTGGCTGTCGAGGTCGCCTTCTATCTGTTGCTGCCGGTGTTGGCGTGGGTCCTGGTGACCGTCGTGTGCCGGGGCCGTTGGCGGCCGCGGGTGCTGCTGGCGGGGCTGGCCGCGGTGGCGGCGGTCAGCCCGCTGTGGCTGGTGGTGCTCGACACCACCGACTGGCTGCCGGCCGGCGCGCGGCTGTGGCTGCCGCACTACCTGGTGTGGTTCGGCGGCGGGATGATGCTGGCGGTGCTGCAGAGCCTCGGGGTGCGCTGCCGGTGGCGCACCGCCCTGGCCGCCGCCGTCGTCGGCTATCTGGTGGTCTCGACACCGCTCGCGGGTTCGATGAGCGGCGGTGGGCCGGATCTGGGCGCGGATCTGGCTCGAACCCTGCTGTACGCGGTGATCGCCACCCTGGTGGTCGCGCCGGTCGCGCTGCCCGGACCCGCCGCCGGACCCCCCACCCGGCAGGACCCCTACACCCGGCTGTTGAGCTGCCGGCCGATGGTGCGCCTCGGTGAGATCTCCTACGAGATCTTCCTGCTGCACGTGATCGTGATGGAGGTCGCGCTGAGCGTGGTGTTGGGCTGGCCGCTGTTCACCGGCTCGGCGGCGGTGCTGTTCGCGGTGACCGTGGCGCTCACCGCACCGCCGGCCTGGCTGCTGCACCGCGCGACGAGGCCCCCCGGAACATCGAGGCCCGGGAACACCTAGGCGGCCGGCCGGTCCAGCAGGAAGCCCAGCGACCGTGCCCACGCCGACTCCGGCAGCACGGCGAGCAGATCGTTGTGGTCGGCGTCCTCGGCGGTGATCAGCAGTCGCGGGCCCGGGTAGCCGTCGTGCAGGCGCCGTCCGAACTGGGGCGGGACGACGCTGTCGCGCCCGGCCACGATGACCGCGACCGGGCCGCGGTAGCTGCGCAGCCACTGCGCCGCCGGATACCGGTCCTGCAGCAGCCAGCGCACCGGCAGCACCGGATAGTGGTGCCGGGCCACATCGACGAGGCTGTCGAACGGGGTCAGCAGCAGCAACCCCGTCACCCGGTCGGGGTGGGAGTGTGCGGTGCCGGCGGCGACCCCGGACCCGAGGGATTCTCCGACGACGATGACGTCAAGCCCGGTGGGGATGGCGGCCAGGGCATCGGCGGCGGCGGCCAGGAAGGTCTGCTGCGACGGGCTTCCGGGCCGGGCCCCGTAGCCGGGGTACTCCAGCAGGTAGACCGAGACGGCGCGGTCCGGTGCGGCCGCCCGCAGCGGTGCGGCGTACTCGGCGCGCTGCAGGGCGCACCCGGCGTTGCCGTGCGCGATCAGCACCGCCAGCGGGGCCCGGCGGTCGTCGGGGGCGGGCAGGCTGCGATACCCGATGGCCCGGTCGTCGGCGTCGGTCCACCCCTCGAACCCCTGGGCGTCGGCGAGATCGGCGCACGCGGCGTCATCGAGGCGCAGCGGGTGATAGATCAGCGAGCGTTGCACCGCGGCGAGTAGTCCGACCACAACCAGCACAATGCCGCCGGCCCACAGCAGCGGCCAAATCCAGCGGCGCACACCCGGAACCTACCGCCGGGCGGGTGAACCCGGGAATGGAGGTTTGCCAGCCCACCGGTTAAGATAATTCTTAAAGCAAAGGGCGGTCGGGTGAAAGCTGCAGTGTGCGTGGGGCGCGTGGGTGCGCTGGCAATCGCACTGGGGATCGGCGCGGGTGTCTGCGCCGGCGGAATCGGCGTTGCCCGAGCCGACGGTGACGAGACCCCCGGGCCGGACGCGACGGTCGGTTCGCCGACCCCCTCGGCACCGCGCAGCATGGCCCCGCGCCGCGGCGGCCCGCCACCCCGGGCCGCTACCGACGTGACCGCGCGCCCGGGGTCCGGTGGCGGCGCGCGTCCGGCGGCCACCGTCCCGACCGCCGAGCGTGCCCCCGCACCGGTCGACGGCGCGGATTCTGGCGGGTTCGCGGCCCCCACCGTCCCGGTGCGGATCTCCCAACCCCGGCCGGCACCGGCGACCCCCCTGGCCGCCGCCGATCCACCGGGACCGGCCGCCACGACACCGGC
>VERS01000333.1 GCA_018882545.1 Mycobacterium sp. | reverse complement strand
GGCTGCGGTGTTCCCCGAGGGCTACAAGGGCCTGGGCAAGCCGTTCCGCGACCGGTACAAGCTCCAGCGCTTCGGGCGGGGCGGCTTCGTGTCGGCGGCGCTGCGCGCCAAGGCGCCGATCATCCCGTGCTCGATTGTCGGCTCGGAGGAGATCTACCCCATGCTGGCCGACGTCACACTGCTCGCGCGGGTGCTGGGTGTGCCGTATTTCCCGATCACCCCGCTGTTCCCGTTCGCGGGGCCGGCCGGTCTGGTGCCGCTGCCCTCGAAGTGGCTCATCGCCTTCGGGGAGCCCATCGACACCAGCGGCTACGACGAGCACGCGGCCGACGACCCGATGGTCACCTTCGAGATCACCGACCAGGTGCGCGAAACCATTCAGCAGACGTTGTTCAGCCTGCTCGGTCGGCGCCGAAACACCTTCCTGGGCTGAGCCCGCCGGATTCAGCCCTGCCGGCCCAGCGCCGCCGCTGCGATCGCCGCGATCTGGGCGTTGGTCTCCTCGGCCCCGGCCGCCTCGCCGATCATCGTGACGATCGTGGTCAACACCGGTTTGCCGGCGTCGTCGGTGACCTCGCTGCGCAGCGTGCTGATCACGGTGCCGTGCGACTCGATGACACCGTCCAGCCAGGAGTCGAAGTACAACTTGTCGCCGGCGCAGATCGGCCGGTGGTAGGTGATCTTCTGGTCCCGGTGAATGACCCGGGCGATGTTGATGCCGACGTCGAAGTTGCGAAAGATGTCCAACTGGACCTGGCGGCCCGGAATCGCGATGAACGTCAGCGGGGCCACCACATCGGGGTATCCGGCGGCCTTGGCCGCCTCCTCGCTGAGGCTGATCGGATCCTGGCACTGGATGGCCTTGGCGTACTCGCGGATCTTCTCCCGACCGACGAGGTAGTAGTCCGGGTAGCGGTAGTGGGTACCGATGATGTCGCTGGCGATGGACATTGGCCGAGCCTATCGCGTGGCAATTGGCGGGTCAGGTTGCGTCGTTGCCGGTCGGGTCACTGCGGCGCGAGACCGCCGCGGCGACGGCGCCGCCGACGGCACCGATCGCCAGCGCGGAGGGCACACCGATCTTGGCCGCCTTGCGGGCGGTGCGGAAGTCGCGGATTTCCCACCCCTTCTCCCTGGCCAGCTCGCGAAGGTCGGCGTCCGGGTTGATCGCCACAGCCGTTCCCACCAGCGAGAGCATCGGGACGTCGTTGAAGCTGTCGGAGTAGGCGGTACACCGTTTGAGATTCAAGCCCTCCCGGGCGGCCAGCGCCCGCACGGCGTGTGCCTTGCCCAGCCCGTGCAGGATGTCTCCGACGAGGCGCCCGGTGAAGACCCCATCCACCGATTCGGCGACCGTCCCCATCGCACCGGTCAGCCCGAGACGCCGGGCGATGACCTCGGCCAGTTCGTAGGGCGTGGCGGTAACCAGCCAGACCTGCTGGCCGGCGTCGAGATGCAGCTGGGCCAGCGCCCGGGTGCCCGGCCATATCTTGTCGGCGATGATCTCGTCGTAGATCTCCTCACCGAGCGCGGTCAGTTCCGTGGTGGTGCGGCCCTCGATGAATGCCAGCGCTTTGCGCCGGCCCTCGGCGACGTCGTCACTGTTTTCCCGGCCGGTGAGCTGGAACTTGGCCTGGGCGTAGATGAACTTCCACACCTCGCTGTACCGGAAGTACTTGCGGGCGGCCAGGCCCCGGCCGAAGTGCACCAGGGAAGAGCCCTGCACCAGGGTGTTGTCGACGTCGAAGAAGGCCGCCGCGGTCAGATCCAGCGGCGGCGGTGGCACGTCCCCGGAAGCCATGCCGATCAGCCTATCGGGGGTGGCACACTGGTCGGTGATGAGCCGCGCACACGTCGAACTGCTCACCCGCTCGGGTTGCGGGCTCTGCGAGCGGGTTCAGCGCCGGTTGGCCGAACTTGCCGCTGAACTGGACTTCGAGCTGTCCAGCACCGACGTCGACGCCGCCGCTGCTGCCGGGGATTCGGCGCTGCGTGCACAGTTCGGTGATCGGCTGCCGGTGGTGCTGCTCGACGGCCGGGAGCACAGCTACTGGGATGTCGACGAGCCCCGGTTGCGCGCCGACGTCACGAACCGGTGACGAGTCCATCGCACAAATCCCCGGGAATTTGATCGGGCCGCTGCGGACGGATTACCGTTGCGAGTAGTTTTTCCGCCCAGGAACACCCGCTGGGAGCCGTCCCGCCGCCCCCGAGGGAACAAGCCAGGTGAGGGAGCAAGCCAGGTGATCGTGCTGTGAGCGTCCTGTTGTTCGGGGTGTCCCACCGCAGCGCGCCGGTCTCGGTTCTCGAGCAACTCGCCGCCGACGAGGCTGAACAGGTCAAACTTGTCCAGCGGGTGCTGCAGTCCTCGCTGGTGACCGAGGCGATGATGCTCTCGACCTGCAACCGGATCGAGGTCTACGCCGTCGTCGACGCCTTCCACGCCGGCCTGTCGGCGATCGGGCAGGTTCTGGCTGAGCATTCGGGCTTGTCGATGGGTGATCTGACCAAACATGCCTACGTGCGCTACAGCGAGGCCGCCGTGGAACATCTGTTCGCCGTCACCAGCGGGCTGGACAGCGCGGTGGTCGGTGAGCAGCAGGTGCTCGGCCAGGTGCGCCGCGCGTATGCCTCCGCGGAGGCCAACCGGACCGTCGGACGGGTGCTGCACGACCTGGCCCAGCGGGCCCTGGCGGTGGGGAAGCGGGTTCATGCGGAGACCTCGATTGACGCGGCCGGCGGCAGCGTGGTCTCGGTCGCCCTGCACGTCGCAGCTGAGCGGCTCTACCGCCCCGAACGGGGCCCGTCCTACACCGCGCTGATCGGTCGCACCGCCACGGTGATCGGCGCCGGTTCGATGGGCAGCCTCACCGCCGCACACCTGGTTCGCGCCGGGGTGGGCCACATCAACGTGGTCAACCGATCGCTGCCGCGCGCCCAGCACCTGGCGGCCAGCATCGAAGGACAGGGCGTCACCGCCCGCGCCTTGCCGCTCGAAGAGCTGCCCACGGCCTTGATCGGTGCTGACGTGGTGGTCAGCTGCACCGGCGCCGTGCGGCCGGTGGTGTCGCTGGCCCACGTCCACCATGCGCTGGCCGCCGCCCGGCGCGACGAAGAGACCGAGCCGATGGTGTTGTGCGACCTGGGCATGCCCCGCGACGTCGACCCCGCCGTCGCCGGGCTGCCCGGCGTCTGGGTGGTCGATATGGAGCGGGTGCAGCGCGAGCCATCGGCCCGCGCCGCTGCCGACGACGCCGAGGCGGCCCGCCGTATCGTGGCCGCCGAGGTCGCCAGTTATCTGGTCAGCCAGCGGATGGCCGAGGTCACCCCGACGGTCACCGCCCTTCGGCAACGCGCCGCCGATCTGGTGGAGGCCGAACTGTTGCGGCTGGACAACCGGTTGCCGGGTCTGGGCGACGACCAGCGTCAGGAGGTCGCCCGCACCGTGCGGCGGGTCGTCGACAAACTGCTGCACGCCCCGACGGTGCGGGTCAAACAACTCGCCGGCACGCCGGGTGCGGACACCTACGCAGAGGCGCTGCGTGAACTGTTCGAACTCGACCCGCAGGCGGTCGACGCCGTGGCGGCAGGCGAAATGGTCGGACGCCCTCGAGAACTGGGCCCAGAACTGGGCCCGGATCTTGACTCGAAACCTGACTCGGAATCCGGCGCTTGATCCGGATCGGTACCCGGGGCAGCCTGTTGGCCACCACCCAGGCAGGCGCCATTCGGGACCTGTTGGTCGCGTGCGGGCACGCCGCGGAGTTGGTCATCATCAGCACCGAGGGTGACCGTTCGACGGCACCCGTCGCCGAGATCGGAGTCGGGGTCTTCACCGCCGCGTTGCGCGAGGCGATCGCCGACGGCCGCGTGGACATGGCGGTGCCCTCCCACAAGGATCTGCCCACCGC
>VERS01000332.1 GCA_018882545.1 Mycobacterium sp. | reverse complement strand
GGTCGAGCCAGACCACGTCGGTGCGGTCGGGGATGGCCGGGCCGTAGGAGTCGAGGATCCGGGCCGCGGTGTCGGTGATCTCGGTCAGCGCGGCGATCGACTCCAGCCGCGCCGCGGCGGCCTGTGGGTCGGCGGGCTTGGGGTCGATGGCCGCGCGGGCGCCGGCCGCGGCGTCGCGCAGTGCCGTCAGGTAGGTGCCCAGTTCGGCGTCGAGGTAGTCGATACGGCCGGGTTGCCCGTCCAGGATGGCCGAGGCGAGGCTCGCCACCGAGGCCTCCAGTCGCTGGGCCAATTCGGGTTCCACCAGGCGGGCGGCGCGGCGCACCGTCACCCCCAGCGGTCCTGCAGCGAGCTCGCCGGTGGCCACCGAGGTGACCCGGTCGGCGAGTTCGTGGGCCTCGTCGATCACCAGGCAGGCGTGCTCCGGCAGCACGGCGGCCTCGGCGATGGCGTCGATGGCCAGCAGAGCGTGGTTGGTCACCACGATGTCGGCTTCGGTGGCCTGCGCGCGGGCCTTCTCGGCGAAGCAGTCCACCCCGTGCGGGCAGCGGGTCGCTCCCAGGCACTCCCGCGCCGAGACGCTGACCTGAGACCACGACCGCTCCGGCACGCCGGGGCGCAGGTCGTCGCGGTCGCCGGTTTCGGTCTGCGAGGCCCACTCGGTGATCCGCTCGATATCGCGGCCCATTGCGCTGACGGCGCCGGCGGGCAGCAGCGAGACGCCGTCGGGACCCAGTTGACCGAACAACTCCTCCTGGGGCGGTTGCTCGTCACTGGGTCCGCCATGGATCTTGTTCAGGCACAGATAGTTCCGGCGTCCTTTGAGCAGTGCGAAGGTGGGCCGTCGGGGCAGCGAGTCCGCCACCGCGTCGACGAGCCTGGGCAGGTCGCGGTCGACCAGTTGACGCTGCAGGGCAATCGTCGCGGTGGACACCACCACCGGCGCCTCATCGCTGACCGCGTGGGCGATCGCCGGCACCAGGTAGGCCAGCGACTTGCCGGTTCCGGTGCCGGCCTGCACCGCCAGATGCTCGCCGGCGGCGAACGCCTGCGCCACGGCCCGGGCCATCTGCACCTGACCCGGGCGCTGGCTGCCACCCAGGGCGGCAACCGCCGTCGCCAGGAGTTCCTCGACCGTCGGCAGTTCGCTCATCAGATGCTGATCTGCCTGGTCGGGATGGCCGGCTCGCCGCGGGACAGCGCCAGGCCCTCCCAGGGCAGGCTCTGCAATCCGGCGGCGACCAGGTCGCGGGCGGCGGCCAGATCGGGGCGCATCAGCAGTTCACCGTCGCGCATCAGTGGCACGGTCAGCACCCGGGCTAAGACGTCGCCCTCCGGCCGCGCGCCGACCGGGTAGACCAGTTCTTCCGTTACCGTCCCGGACGGCGCGGACAACCGCATCGCCTGCTTGTGGCGGGCGTGGGATTCCTTGTGCAGGCTGCGTTTCTGCACCGGCAGCCCGTCGACTTCAACGAGTTTGTAGACCATGCTCGCGGTGGGCGCCCCGGACCCGGTGACCACTGAGGTGCCCACCCCGTAGCTGTCGACCGGATCGGCCCGCAGCGCGGCGATGCCGTACTCGTCGAGATCCCCGGACACCACGATCCGGGTGTTCACCGCGCCCAGGGCGTCGAGTTGGCCGCGGACCTGGCGGGCCAGCACGCCGAGGTCGCCGGAGTCGATCCGGACCGCGCCGAGGTCGGTGCCGGCCGCCGCGATGGCGTTGACCACACCCCGGCGCACGTCATAGGTGTCGACGAGCAGGGTGGTCGATGTCCCCAGCGCGGCGACCTGCGCGCGGAAGGCGGCCCGTTCCCAGTCGTCGGTGTCGCCGTCGGCGGTGGTGTGCAGCAGGGTGAAGGCGTGCGCGGAGGTGCCCAGCGCCGGGATCGCATACCGGTGTCGCGCAGCGAGGTTGGAGGTTCCGGCGAAGCCGGCCAGGTAGGCCGCCCGCGCCGCGGCGAGGGCCGCCTGCTCGTGGGTGCGCCGCGAACCCATCTCGATCAGCGGCCGGCCGGCGGCGGCGCTGACCATGCGGGCCGCCGCCGAGGCCACCGCGGTGTCGTGGTTGAGGATCGACAGCGCCAATGTCTCCAGAACGACGCACTCGGCGAAGGTGCCGCTGACCGACAGCACCGGGGAGCCCGGGAAGTACAACTCGCCTTCGGCGTAGCCGTCGATGTCGCCGCGGAACGCAAAACCACCCAGGTAGTCCAACGTGGCGCGGTCGAGGAAATCAGCCAGTGTTGCCAGCGCGGCGTCGTCGAAGACGAACTCGGCCAACGCTTCCAGGAATCTGCCGGTACCGGCCACGACGCCGTATCGGCGGCCCTCGGGAAGGCGGCGGGCGAACACCTCGAAGGTGGTGCGCCGGTGGGCGGTGCCGTCCCGCAGGGCGGCGGCGAGCATGGTCAGTTCGTACTTGTCGGTCAGCAGCGCCGACGGGGCAACCCCGCTCACACGCCAAACCGTATCGGCTGCGACGAGCGGGAGTGGCTTTTGCCGGCGCTCGCTATCCTTATCGCATGGGCGCCCCAGCAGCACCGACCCGCCCCGGGACCAGCGGGGTACGCGAGACTGACGTCGTCGACAGCACCGACACCCCCTGGGTGACCATTGTCTGGGACGATCCGGTGAACCTGATGAACTACGTGACCTACGTCTTCCAGAAGCTCTTCGGATACAGCGAACCGCATGCCACCAAGCTCATGCTGCAGGTCCACAACGAAGGCAGGGCTGTGGTCTCCGCCGGCAGCCGCGAGGCCATGGAGGTCGACGTCACCAAACTGCACACCGCCGGCCTGTGGGCGACCATGCAGCAGGACCGCTGAGGGTGCGGAAGTGGAGGCGGGTCGACACCGCCGACGGTCCTCGGTTCGTCTCGGCGCTGGACCCGCACGAAGTGACGTTGCTGAGGAATATGGCCACCTCGGTTCAGGAGATGCTCGACGAGCGTCAGTCCGGGGCGCCGTCGGACCCCCTCGAACAGCTCACCGGGATCCGCACCGGTAACCCGCAACCGCCCCAGGACGGCACCATGCGCCGACTGCTGCCCGACTTCGTCAAAGAACAGGCCGCTGCGGACGGTTCCAACAGCGCGCTGCGCAGCCTGCACGAACCACAGATCATCGACGCCAAAATTGCTGCGGCGCAACGACTTGTCGAAACCCTGCCGGCCGACGGCGGACGCCTGGAGTTGACCGAGGACGATGCGAACGCCTGGATTGCGTCGGTCAACGACATCCGGTTGGCGCTGGGCACCATCCTCGGGGTCGGTCCGGACCTGCCCGAGCGGCTGCCCGACGGCCACCCGATGGCTGCTCACCTCAACGTCTACCAGTGGCTGACGGTGCTGCAGGAATACCTGGTGCTGGGCCTGATGGGAAAGCCGGTCCGATGAGCCCCGCATCGGGGCGAGACGGGTCGATCACCGACGTGGGCGGAATTCTCGTCGGCCATCACCACCGCTGCGATCCCGACGCCACGGTGACCTCCGAAGACCTCGCCGGCAGCGGATGGGCCAGCGGCACAACGGTTGTGCTCGCCCCGCCCGGCACCGTCGGTGCGGTTGACGTCCGCGGCGGTGCGCCCGGCAGCCGGGAGACCGAGCTGCTCGACCCGGCCAACTCGGTGCGTCACGTCGACGCTGTGGTGCTCACCGGCGGCAGCGCCTTCGGCCTTTCCGCCGCCGACGGGGTGATGGCCTGGCTGGAGGAGCGGGGCCGGGGGGTCGCGATGACCGGCGGGACGGTGCCGATCGTGCCGGCGGCGGTGATCTTCGACCTGCCGGTGGGGGCGTGGCAGGCCCGACCGAACGCGGACTTCGGATACGCAGCGGTGGCCGCCGCGGGCGTCGAGGTTGCCCTCGGCAGTGTCGGAGCCGGGGTCGGTGCCCGGGCCGGTGTGCTCAAAGG
>VERS01000331.1 GCA_018882545.1 Mycobacterium sp. | reverse complement strand
GTCCCAAGGCCGCGCAGTGGGTGTCTCCGTCATTGCGGCAGTGCAAGATCCGTCTAAAGAGGTCTTACCCATCCGACAGCTGTTCTCCATCCGGGTCGGGCTGCGCATGACCGAATTGACTCAAACAGCGATGGTGCTGGGCGCGGCCGCCCGGGAAGCCGGCGGGGTGTGCGACCAGATCCCCACCAGCACCCCCGGTGTCGGCTACGTCTGCGTGGACGGCAGCGCAGAACCTCTGCGGGTCAGGGCGTTCCACGTCACCGACCCCGACATCGACGACCTCAGCGCGCGCTTCGCGCCAACCTGGCGCTCGATTCGCTCATCTGACAGCGAAAGCACCCAGCAATGATTCCAACGCACCCGGCGATGACCATGACGCTGCTGCCGGGACTGCCCGCTGGCATCGACCCCACCGACCTCCTTATCCAGATGGTGCACCGCGCCGCCTCACCGGGCTTCGAGTCCTGGTGGCGCAAAGCCGAAAAAGTCGGGTTCTGCGCCAACCCGATCCGCCTGACCGGTACCGACACCTTCGGCCGCCAACACCAGGTGCTGACCCGCTGCAACAACCGACGCGCCCTCGCGTGCCCGTCCTGCTCGGATCTGTATGCCCGCGACACTTGGCAACTCGTCCATGCCGGCCTGCACGGTGGACACCACGAGCTTCCGCCCACGGTCGCCGAGCATCCGCAGGTTTTCGCGACGTTGACCGCGCCCAGCTTCGGCGCCGTCCACACCACCGGCGGAAGGGGCGGAGATCAACGTTGCCACGCCCCAGGCCGCCGCAGCCACCGTCGCTGCCCCCATGGAAAGCCGCTGTGGTGCAACATCATCCACTCCGACGCAGACTCGTCCATCGGCCAGCCTTTGTGCGAGGACTGCTACGACTACGTCGGACACACCTTATTCGCCTGGCACGCCCCCGAACTGTGGCGACGCTTCACCATCAGCCTTCGCCGGCTCCTGAACAGCCACCTGCGTGGCATCGGGGAACCCAGCACCGGTGTCCGCGTCAACTACGTGAAGGTCGCCGAGATGCAGCGACGCGCCATTCCGCACTTTCACGCCGCAATCCGGCTGGACGGCCCGCTTACCCCCGGCAAGCCCCCCGCCCCGCCCGATTCCGCAATCACCGCGACCGATTTGGCCGTCCTCGTCCAGCTGGCCGCCCGGGCAGTGACCCTCGTCGTCAGCGACCCTCACTGTCCCGATGAAAGTGGGGGTGTCGAGTTGCGGTTCGGGACCCAAACCGACGCCCAGCCCCTGAACACGACCGGAGCCCCAAGGCCCGATGACGCGGCACCCGGTCGGTCGCGCCGCTCCGTCGCGGCGTACCTCGCCAAATACGTCACCAAGTCCGTGGCCGACTTCGGGGTCGGTATCCGGCGTCTTCCCCCGTCGGCTGTTAACGAACTCGATGTCACCCCTCACGTGAGGGCCATCCTGACGACCATCACCGGCATTGCCGCCCACCGCGCCTACTCCGGGATGGAGCGCTGGCTGCACACCCTGGGGTATCGGGGGCACATCACGACCAAGTCCCGCCTGTTTTCCACCACCATGGGCGCTCTGCGCGCACATCGAGCCACCTGGACCCGTCAACAGGTCAACGGACACCCCGAGCCCAACATCGCCGAAACGCTCGTGAGCAGCCAGCTCATCGCCTGGGATTTCGATCACATCGGCCTGTCCACACTCGGCGAGCGCGCCCTCATTCTGTCGGCGGCACAGCGGATGATCGAACAACGCCACACCGCCCGCGAAAATCGCCGGGTAGCCGATCCACCCGCTCAACCGGACTGGGCCACATGAACGCTTCCACGGTTACGAAACCCACTGCAATACAACATGACTCGCCGTCAAACCGACAGGCGAGCAACAACTATCGGCGAAACACAAGGAAGGTTGAGAAACATGACGAGTGCCATCGATGAAGTGCTGACGGCGGGCGAGGTGTCGCGGATGACGGGCATCCCCGTCTCGACGCTGCACGACTGGGCAGCCAAACGGGAGCGCGGAGTTCATGCGCCGGGTCCGCGTCATTGCAAGTTGTCCTCGCGGCATCGGCGATGGATGCGCGCCGACGTCGTGGAATGGCTAACGGCAGCGAGGTTTTGAGCCATGACGATCCGCAGACGGGAGGCGAAGTCCGGTACGCGCTGGGATGTCGAATGGCTGCTCCCGGACGGCACGAAGCGATCCAAGACATTCACCACGCTACGGGCCGCCAAACTCTTCGACGGGGAACTGCGCTCTGCCCGTCAGGACGGCGAGGCGATCGACCCGCGCGGCGGCAAGACCGAACTCCGCGTGGTGTACCAGAGCTGGCTCGCGGCTCGACCTGATCTGTCCCCCAAGGTGCGCCGCGGCTACGAGGACAACTGGCGGCTGCGCATCGAACCAAAATTCGGCAACTGGCCGATCGGGCGCATCATGCGCGAGAACGTCCAGGAATGGGTCAACGACATGAGCGCCGCGGGTCTCGGCCCGCGCACGGTGCGCTGGACCCACAGCGTCTTGAGGATGACGCTGGATCATGCACTCGCCGACAACAAGCTGCGCGGGAAGAACCCATCGAACGACGTGCGGTTCCCGCCGATGCGAGAAACCACCCACACGTATCTGACCGCAGTGGAAGTGGCCAAGTTGGCCGAACTCTGCGACACGGCGGGCGGCGACGACTCGCGGGCTGCCAAACAAGGCGACGTGGTGGCGATACTCGCCTACACCGGCCTACGGTTCGGCGAGTTGACCGGACTCAACGTCGAAGACGTGGACCTGGAGGCGCGACGTATCCGTGTGCGACGGTCGATCACCCAGCTATCTGGCCGGCTGATCGAGGGACCTCCCAAGAGCCGGGCCGGTCGTCGCAGCGTGCCGGTACCAGCACGTCTGATTCCTGTCCTCCAGCACCGAATCGAGGGGCGCCCAGCGGGTGAGCCGGCGATCCTCTCACCAAAGGGATCGCGACTCGGGCTTGAAAACTGGAAACGCGCGGTCGGCTGGCGGGCCAGGATCGCCGAGCTGGAGCGCCCGACGTTACGGGTACACGATCTTCGGCACACCTACGCCTCGTTGGCGCGATCGGCCGGCGCCGACATGAAACTGCTCCAGGTAACCATGGGTCATGCGTCGATCATGGTGACCGCACACACCTACGCCGACCTGTATGACTCCGACCTCGATCGCGTGGCGGATGCACTCGACGGACTCGGAGGTTGAACGTGCCTGCGGATAAACGGCGGATACTCGCCGGAACAGCGGCACGAATAGACCGCGAATTACTGACACGAGAATCGTGTGACCAGGCGATAAAAGGTGGTGGTCCCGGCTGGGATCGAACCAGCGACCTTCCGCGTGTGAAGCGGACGCTCTCCCACTGAGCCACGGGACCGCAAAGCCAGCACCAAAAGTGTCGGCTGCGCCGAGGTGGAAGAGTAGCACGGCGGCTGTTTCTGCTGATTGAGCGCCTGACCACAGGGATTTGTGGGCTCAGCGGAGTGTGGACTATTGTCGTTTTTCGCGGCGGGCGTTCGTTCGCCCGCGGCATCGCGGATGTAGCGCAGTTGGTAGCGCATCACCTTGCCAAGGTGAGGGTCGCGGGTTCGAATCCCGTCATCCGCTCGAAGGTGCGAAGGCATCAGATCCCCCAGCGGTGGAGTGGCCGAGTGGTGAGGCAACGGCCTGCAAAGCCGTGCACACGGGTTCGATTCCCGTCTCCACCTCCGATTCGCAACCGGCGCGATTAGCTCAGCGGGAGAGCGCTTCCCTGACACGGAAGAGGTCACTGGTTCAATCCCAGTATCGCGCACCAGAGTTCTTGCACGTTACAAGTTTTCACCCGGCCAGACCGGGCCCCGTGAACAAGATGCCACTGGTCACCCAGACACCTCGCTAGCACCCCTGTTCAGGGTTAACACC
>VERS01000330.1 GCA_018882545.1 Mycobacterium sp. | reverse complement strand
CGGCGGGACACTGCTGATCGGGGTGCACCTGCTCGCCGAGTACGGCGCCTTTGCGATGCTGCGGTTCAACACCTTCACCACCGCCATTGTCGAGCAGTTCCAGTCCACCTTCGACGGTGCCGCCGGCTCCATGCTCGCCGGCGTCCTGGTCGCACTGTGCCTGCTGATGCTGCTGGCAGAGGTGGCCGCGCGGGGCCGTAGCCGGTTCGCCCGGATCGGGTCCGGGGTGCCGCGCCGGCAGACGCCGTTACCCCTCGGCCGGGCCCGCATTCCGGCTATGGCCGGTCTTATCACGTTGTCCGCCTTGGCGATCGGCGTCCCGGTCGGCACGCTCGTGCGGTGGTTGTGGATCGGTGGAAGCGGTGTCTGGCTGCCCGACGAGGTCGGTGTCGCGTTGGCCCAGACCGCGGGCCTGGCCGCTCTGGGCGCGGTGGTCGCCACGGCACTGGCCTACCCGGTTGCCTGGGTGACCGTGCGCAACCACCGCTGGGCCGGACGGTTCGTCGAGGGCACTAACGTCGTCACCAGTTCGCTGCCGGGGATCGTGACCGCACTGGCCCTGGTGACGGTGGCCATCCGTGCGACGCCCCCGCTGTACCAGACGGTGGTCCTGCTCCTCCTCGCCTATGTCCTGATGTTCATTCCGCGGGCCACGGTCAGTGTTCGGACCGGCCTGGCGCAGCTCCCCGTCGGCCTGGAGGACGCATCGCAGTCGTTGGGCGCCACGCCGGCGGCGACGTTCGTCCGCATCACCCTGCGGCTCACCGCGCCGGCCGCCGCCGCCGGCGCAGCCCTGGTCTTCGTCGCGGTGGCAACCGAACTCACCGCGACGCTGCTGCTGGCGCCGACGGGTACCCGGACACTGTCCATGCGGTTCTGGTCGCTGGCCAGCGAACTGGACTTCGCCGCCGCGGCGCCGTACGCCGCGATCATGGTGGCCCTGACGCTGCCGATCACCGTTCTGCTCTTCAGCCAGGCCACCAAAGCGGTCAGCGCGCCATGACTTCTGCGCTCCGAATCCGTTCGTTGACAAAGATATTCGATCGCACGCCGGTGATCGACGGGCTTGATCTCGACATCGCCAGCGGCGGCACCACCGCTGTGGTGGGCCGGTCGGGCTGCGGCAAGACGACGCTGCTGCGGATCATCGCCGGGTTCGAGGCACCCGATGCCGGCACGGTGGCGATCGGCGGATCGACGATGGCCGGTCCCGGGTGCTCAGTGCCACCCCACCGGCGTGGTGTCGGCTACGTCGCCCAGGACGGGGCACTCTTCCCGCATCTGACGGTGGGCCAGAACATCGCCTACGGACTGGGCAACCTGCGCGACAGCACCGTGCGGGAGCGGGTTGACCAGCTGCTGGGAACGGTCTCGCTGGACCCGGCGCTGGCCGAGCGACGGCCCGACGAGCTGTCGGGCGGCCAGCAGCAGCGGGTCGCACTCGCCCGGGCGCTGGCGCGTCGACCGGCGCTGATGCTGCTCGACGAGCCGTTCAACTCCCTGGATGCCCGACTGCGCGCCGCCACCCGTAACGCGGTTGCGCAGACCCTGCGGGAGGCCGCGGTGGCCACGCTGCTGGTCACCCACGACCAGCAGGAGGCCTTGTCGATCGCCGATCAGGTCGCCGTCATGCACGACGGGGGTTTCACCCAGGTGGGCTCCCCGCAGGAGGTGTACCGCCGGCCGCGCGACCGGGCCACCGCGGAGTTCCTCGGCGACTGCATATTCCTGCCCTGCAGGGTCGTCGGCGGGATCGCCGAGTGCGCGCTGGGCCCGGTGCCCGCTCCGGATGCCGGCGACGGGCCGGCGACGTTGATGCTGCGTCCGGAGCAGTTGCACGCCACCGCGGACGGCGCCGGCCCGGGCACCGTGATCGCCTCGGAGTTCCTCGGCGGCGAGGTGGTCCTGACCATCGACCTGGGCTTGGCCACCGGCACCGGGACCGGCACCGGCCCACTGACGTCACGACAGAACAGCGTCGACGCCCCGGCGGCGGGCGCCCGAGTCCGCATCGACGTCCGGGGCGACGGGGTGGTTTTCGGGGGCGACCGTGGATGACCTTCTGGACCGCATCGCCGGATTCGCCGACCGGGTGGCGGTGGCCACGCAGCAGCAGAGGTTGACCTACGGCATGCTGGCCGACCGGGTGGCCGCCGTCGGTGATCGCCTGGGCCCGGGCCGCAAACTGGTCCTGATCGAGACCGACAACACCCTGCCCGCACTGCAGTCCTATCTCGGGGCGCTGGCCGCCGGTCACGTCGTACTGCCGGTGCCCCGCGGGCGGGACTGCGCCGCACTGGTTTCCACCTATCAGCCCGATGCGGTCATCGACCACAGCGGCCGGGTCGATCACCGCAGCCGGCGACCCGCCCACCGGCTGCACCCGGATCTGGCCGTGCTGGCCAGCACCTCCGGCACCACCGGTTCGCCCAAGGCCGTGCGGCTGTCCGCGGCGAACCTGCGCTCCAATGCCGAGGCGGTCGCGCAGAGTCTGGGAATCACCGACTCCGACCGCGCGGCCACCACCCTGCCGTTGTCGTACTGCTACGGCGCCTCGGTGATCCACAGTCACCTGTGGGTGGGCGCGGGCCTGATCCTCACCGACCGCTCAGTGCTTGACGAGGATTTCTGGGATCTCTTCCGGCGCTGTGAGGCAACGAGTTTCGCCGGTGTGCCCTACACGTTCGACCTGCTGGACCGGATCGGGTTCGCCGATATGGATCTGCCCAGTCTTCGTTACCTCACCCAGGCCGGCGGCCGTCTGCGGCCTGAGACGGTACGCCGTTACGCGGCGCTGGGCAGGCGCCGGGGATTCGACTTCGTGGTCATGTACGGGGCCACCGAGGCCACCGCCCGGATGGCCTGTCTGCCCCCGGCCGAGGCGCTGGAACACCCCGAGGCGATCGGGCGGGCCATTCCCGGCGGTTCCTTCGAACTGGCCCCCCTGCCCGACTGGGCCGAACCGGGTGTGGGCGAACTGGTCTACCGGGGTCCCAACGTGATGATGGGCTACGCCGAGTCCAAGGCGGATCTGGCCACCGGCGCCACCCTGACCGCGCTGCACACCGGAGATGTCGCACGCGAACTCGGCGATGGCCTCTACCAGGTGGTGGGGCGGCGCGACAGGTTCGTCAAGCTCTACGGCCTGCGCATCGACCTGCAGCGGGTGGAGGCGGCGGCCAGTGCACCGGGCGCACCGGCGATGTGCGTCGAGTCGGGCGGACGGCTGCTCGTCGCGGCTGCCCGTCCGGCCGCCCAGCGGCAGGTCTTGCAGCGACGCACCGCGGCCGCGGCCGGCCTGCCGGTGGACGCGGTACGGGCCGTGTGTCTGGCGGAACTGCCCGTCCTGCCCAGCGGGAAGCCCGACTACGCGCGGCTCGGGCAGATCAGCCCGCCGCCGGACTCCCTGACCGCCACCCCCGCCACCGGGGTGCGCGAGCTGTTCGCCGAGGTGCTGCAGATCGACCCCGCCCGGGTGCGTGCGGACCGCAGCTTCGTAGACCTCGGGGGTACCTCACTGTCCTATGTCACGACCTCGGTGCGGTTGGAGCGGCTGCTGGGCGGGCTTCCCGCGCACTGGCCCTCCCGGACCGTCGCCGAGCTGGAGGCCGGCCGGTACGACCGGCGCCGCGGCACGGCGCTGGACACCGGAGTGGCGCTGCGGGCGGTGGCGATCACCCTGATCGTCAGCTCGCATGCGGGCTTGTTCGCGGCCTGGGGCGGAGCGCACATCCTGCTGGCCGTGGCGGGGTTCAACTTCGCGCAGTTCTGCCTGGGCCGCGGCGCCCGCCGGGAGCGACTCGACAGGATCGCCAGGACCGTCGGGTGGATCGCTGTCCCCACGGTGATCTGGATCGCCGCGGGGATGTGCTTCGCCGAGGACTACGCACCCACAATCTGCTTCTGCTGCAGAAACTTCTCGGA
>VERS01000329.1 GCA_018882545.1 Mycobacterium sp. | reverse complement strand
CCTCGGAGTTGATCCTGGCCATCGCCCTGGCGGTGCAGAACCGCATCTCGGTGACCGACCTGGCCCAGACGCTGTCGGTGTACCCCTCGCTGTCGGGATCTGTGGTCGAAGCCGCCAGAAGGCTGATGGCGCATGACGATCTCGACTAGCCTGAGCGATACCCGACAGCAACTTCCCCGGAGCAGCAACTTCATCGGAACAGCAACTTCCCAGGAGAGACAGTGAACGACCCGATTCTTCGACCGGGCAGTGGCCAGACGTTTCTCGGCCCGGCGCAACGCGAAGAGGCCTGGCAGCGGCTGGGCAGCGAACAGTTCGACGTAGTGGTCATCGGCGGTGGCGTTGTGGGCGCCGGTGCGGCCCTGGACGCCGCGACCCGCGGGTTGACCGTTGCGATGGTGGAGGCGCGCGACTTCGCCTCGGGAACCTCCAGCCGCAGTTCCAAGATGTTCCACGGCGGCCTGCGCTACCTGGAGCAGTTGGAGTTCGGCCTGGTCCGCGAGGCCCTGCACGAGCGCGAGCTGTCGCTGAGCACGCTGGCGCCGCACCTGGTCAAGCCGCTGCCCTTCCTGTTCCCGCTGACCCACCGGGTGTGGGAGCGGCCCTACATCGCCGCCGGGATCTTCCTCTACGACCAACTCGGTGGCGCCAAATCCGTTCCGGCGCAGAAACATCTGACCCGATCCGCGGCGCTGCGCCTGGCACCGGGACTCAAACGCAGTTCCCTGGTCGGTGGGATCCGGTACTACGACACCGTCGTCGACGACGCCCGGCACACCATGATGGTGGCCCGCACCGCCGCGCACTACGGGGCGGTGGTGCGTACCTCCACGCAGGTGACCGCACTGCTGACCGAGGGCGACCGCGTCGTCGGGGTGACGGTGCGGGACTCGGAGAACGGTCAACTCACCGACGTGCGCGGCCACGTCGTCATCAACGCAACCGGGGTGTGGACCGATGAGATCCAGGCGCTGTCCAAACAGCGCGGCCGGTTCCGGGTGCGGGCGTCCAAGGGCGTGCACATCGTGGTCCCGCGGGACCGCATCGTCAGCGAGGTGGCGATCATCCTGCGCACCGAGAAGTCGGTGCTGTTCATCATTCCGTGGGGAACGCACTGGATCATCGGCACCACCGACACCGACTGGAACCTCGATCTGGCCCACCCGGCGGCCACCAAGGCCGATATCGACTACATCCTCGACCACGTCAACACCGTGCTGGTCACGCCGTTGACGCACAAGGACATCGACGGGGTGTACGCCGGACTGCGCCCCCTGCTGGCCGGCGAGAGCGAGGAGACCTCCAAACTCTCCCGCGAGCATGCGGTCGCCTCGCCCACCCCCGGCCTGGTGGCCATCGCCGGCGGCAAGTACACCACCTACCGGGTGATGGGCGCCGACGCGGTCGAGGCCGCCGCGGAGTTCGTGCCGTCGCGGGTGGCGCCGTCGATCACCGAGAAGGTGCCCCTGCTGGGCGCCGACGGCTATTTCGCCCTGATCAACCAGACCGACAGCGTCGGCGATCAGTACAATCTGCACCCGTACCGGGTCAAGCACCTGCTGGACCGCTACGGCTCACTGATCGGTGAGGTGCTCGGCCTCGCCGACGGTCGGCCCGACCTCCTGGAACCGATCACCAACGCACCGATCTACCTGCGGGTCGAGGCTGCCTACGCCGCGGCCGCCGAAGGTGCCCTGCACCTGGAAGACATCCTCACCCGGCGGATGCGCGTCTCGATCGAGTACCCGCACCGCGGCACCGAGTGCGCCCGCGAGGTCGCCGAGATCGTCGCCCCGATCCTGGGCTGGTCGCAGTCCGACATCGACCGTGAGGTGACGACGTACGTGGCCCGGGTGGAGGCCGAGGTGCGCTCCCAGACCCAGCCCGACGACGAGTCCGCCGACGCGCTGCGCGTCGCCGCACCCGAGGCTAGGGCGGAGATCCTCGAACCGGTCCCGCTGGATTGAGACGCCGCCGCAGATGCGGCGGGAAGGCCTCGCCGCCCCCGCCGCCCCTGCCGGTCCGTGACGGCCTCGGCCCGGCGCGACTGCGGGTGCAGGGCGGCAACGTCGCCGAGGAGTTCGCCCGCCGATTCGGCGAACACGGCCGGGCGAAGGTGCTCGCCGGCGAGGTCGTCGACAGCACCGGAACGGTGCTCGACGGGGCCTCGGCGCTGCCGGCCGGCGTCGCCGTCTACCTCTACCGCGACCTGCCCGACGAGGTGGAGGTCCCGCACGCCCTGCCGGTACTGCACCGCGACGACAACATCGTGGTGGCGGACAAGCCGCACTTCCTGGCCACCACGCCGCGCGGGGGCCACGTCACCCAGACCGCACTGGTGCGCCTGCGCCGGGAACTGGACCTGCCCGACCTCACTCCCGCACACCGCCTGGACCGGCTGACCGCCGGGGTGCTGCTGTTCACCGCACGGCCGGAGGTGCGGGGCGCCTACCAGAGCCTGTTCGCCCGCGGGGAAGTTGCGAAGACCTACCTGGCCCGCTCGTCGCGTGAACCGGGTTTGTCTGCGGCACAGACTATTTCGAATCGAATCGTCAAGCGGCGCGGCCGTCTGCAGGCCAGCGTCGAGGCCGGGCCGCCCAATGCGCGGACGCTCATCGAACCCCTCGGCGAGGGCCGCTACCGGCTCACCCCCGGGACCGGGCGTACCCACCAACTGCGGGTGCACATGGCGGGCCTGGGCCTACCGATCGACAACGACCCGCTCTATCCCGAGGTGGTGGCGGCCGACCCCGCGGACTTCTCCCGGCCCCTGCAACTGGTCGCCCACCGCCTCGAGTTCACCGACCCGCTCAGCGGACGGGTGCAGCGCTGGGAATCCCGCCACCGCCTCGGTGTCGCTGGGTCCTAGTGTCGCTGGGCCCTGGTGTCGCTGGGCCCTGGTGTCTTTAGGCCCTGGTAGGCGGCCCGCGTCCAGCCATAGCCTGACCGGATGCTGGGGAAGAACACCGACGACGACTATCAACTGGTTCTCATCGCGGCCTACCGCGACCTGGAGACCGCCCGCACCGACTTCGACGAGGTGGAGCGCAGGCTCAAGCACGGGTTGGAGATGCGGGCCGCCGCCCTGGTCAGCAAGAGCGCCGGCGGTGAACCCGAGGTGCTCGAGGCCGCCAACCATCACGGGCGGGTGGGTGCAGGTGTCGGTGCCGGACTGGGGGTGATCTTCGGGCTGTTCGCCCCGCCGTTGGCGCTGTCGGTGCTCGTCGGGGCCGCGGCCGGCGGCCTGCTGGCCGGTTTCGCCGAACATGAACTGCGGGAACGGCTCCAGCGCGAGGTCGGTGCGGCGCTGCAGGCCGGCACCGCGGTGATCTTGGCGGTGGTCTACCCGCACGGCCGCGAGCCGATGGAGCTGACGCTGACCAATGCCGACGGCTTCCGGGAACTGCGGCTGGCCAAGTCGACGGTCAACGAGATCGAGGGCGCCGTCGCCGAGTTGATGGCCACCGTCAGGTCTGACACGACGGACACCAGTAGCTGACCCGCTCGGAGTCGGACTGTCCGGCCCGGGCCAGGGGCGTCGAACACCGCCGGCACGGCTGCCCGCCCCGGCCGTACACCCACAGCTGCCGCCCCGGCCGGGTGTTGCCGGTGGTGGTACGCGCCCACCGTAACCTGTTGGCCCACAGTATCTCCCGCGCCCGGGACACCAGGCGCAGCGGATCGGCCAGCGAACGCACCGGGCTGGTCGGCAGCCGCCCGGACAGGAAGCACAGTTCGTTGCAGTAGACGTTTCCGACCCCGGCCATCACCCGCTGATCGAGCAGCGCCGCGGCGATCGGCCGATCCGGGTCGGCGGTGAGGTTGGCCGCGGCGCGCCCGGGGTCCCAGTCCGGGCCGAGCAGGTCCGGGCCCAGGTGCTCGACGGCCCGCATATCGTGCTCGCGGTCGAGCACCTCCAGCACACCCAGATCAATGC